>CAZMWA010000102.1:0-2847 GCA_964569405.1 uncultured Vicinamibacteraceae bacterium
GGCTTCGATCCCGAGACCGGGCTGCTGTACGTCCCGTCGCGCAATGCGTTCGCCGTCAAGCAGTACCGCGTGCCCGCGGCGGACGAAGGCGCGACGCTGCGCTACATCGAGGTGCGCGGTCCGGGCAGCTCGCGGCCCGAGATGCCGCAGGGCCTGCCGCTCTTCAAGCCGCCCTACTCGCGCATGACCGCCATCGATCTCAACACCGGCGAGCACACGTGGATGACGCCGACCGGCAGCGGCGACCGGATCCGCAACCACCCGCTGCTGCGCCAGCTCGACCTGCCGCCGGTGGGCGGCGACGCGAGCCGCAGCGGGCCGCTGGTGACGAAGACGCTGCTGATCTACGCCCTGACCACGGGCGGCTCCGGCGACGGGCCGCGGCTCGTGGCCTACGACAAGGCGACCGGCGCCGAGGTCGCGTCGACCGACCTGCCGGGCGGCGCCATCGGCACGCCGATGACCTACCTGCTCGACGGCCGGCAGTACATCGCCCTCACGGTCGGCGGCGCCCGCGTGCCGGAGCTCATCGCGCTGGCCCTGCCGGACTAGCGCAGGCAGGGCCGCGCGCCGGACCAGCGCCTTGGACGCCGTCATCCGACTGCTGCGCGACCTGATCGCCATCGACTCGGTGAATCCGTCCCTGGCGCCCGGCGGGGCGGGAGAGGCCGGGGTTGCCGAACGCATCGCGGCGGAGCTGCGGGCCGCCGGCGTCGACGTCGAGGTGACCGACGCCGCGCCCGGCCGCCCGAACGTCGTCGGCGTCATCGAGGGCCGCGCGCCCGGGCGCGCGCTGATGCTCTGCGGGCACACGGACACGGTCGGCGTCGACGGCATGGCCGCGCCGTTCGATCCGGTCGAGCGCGACGGCCGCCTCCACGGGCGCGGCAGCCAGGACATGAAGGGCGGCGTCGCCGCCATGGTCGACGCCGCCGCCGCGGTCGCGCGGCGCGGCGGCCTGCCGGCCGGGCGGCTCATCGTGGCGGCGGTGGCCGACGAGGAGCACGCCAGCGCCGGCGCCGACCTGCTCGTCACCCGACACCGGGCCGACGGCGCCGTGGTGACCGAGCCGACGGACCTGCGCGTGGCCACCGCGCACAAGGGCTTCGAGTGGGTAGAGGTCGAGACCCGCGGGCGCGCCGCGCACGGCAGCCGACCGGCGGAAGGACGGGACGCCATCGTCCACATGGGCCGGGTCCTCGGACGCCTGGAAGCGCTCGACGCGGCGCTGCAGGCCGGCCGCCGGCATCCGCTGCTCGGCGGCGCCTCGCTCCATGCCTCGACCATCCGCGGCGGACAGGCCCACAGCATCTACCCCGACCGCTGCGTCCTCCACTTCGAACGGCGGACGGTGGTGGGCGAGCCCGCGGACGCCGGCGTGACCGAGGTCCGCACCGCCCTGGCGGCGCTCGGCCGGGACGACGCGGCGTTCGAGGCTTCGGCCCGCCAGCTCATGACCCGGCCGCCGCACGAGATAGCGGACGAGCACCCGGTCTGCCGCGCCCTGATGCAGGTGCTGCGCGGTCGCGGCCTCGACGCCGCCCCGACCGGCATGTCGTTCTGGACCGACGCCGCCATCCTGGGCCGCGCCGGCACGCCGGCGGTCCTGTTCGGCCCCGCGGGCGCGGGCCTCCACGGTCCGGACGAGTACGTGCGGATCGACTCGGTGCAGGTCTGCCGCGACGTGCTCGCCGACCTCGTCCGGGCGTTCTGCTGACTCCCGGCCTATACTGGGCGTCGCCATGTCGACGCTGCCCACTGCCGGATCGAAGGCCCCCGCGTTCGCCCTCCGCGACGCCGCGGACCACCCCTGCGAGTTCGGACCCGAGCGCTCGAGTGCGCCCGCGACGCTGCTGTTCTTCTTCAAGCACGACTGCGCGACCTGCGAGCTGACCGCGCCGCTCGTCGAGCGGGTGCACCGCGCGCTGTCCGGCGCCGGCCTGCGCGTGCAGGGCGTGTCGCAGGACGACGCGGCGCTGACCGCGGGGTTCGCGGAGCGCCACGGGCTCTCGCTGCCGCGCGCCCTCGACGCCGAGCTGCTCGTCTCCGAGGCCTACGGCTTCGACGCCGTGCCGGCCCTGGTGCTGACGGCGCCGGACGGCGTGGTGCTCGCGAGCATGGAGGGCTGGTCGAAGGCCGAGTTCGGCGCGCTGGTGGCGCAGGCCGCCGGCCGCTGCGGCGTGCCGGCGCCGGCGATCGAGCTCGACGCCGAATCGCTGCCGGAGCAGCGCCCCGGCTGCGCGTCGCGGGTTCACGATCCGGACGTCGCGCGGCGGCTGGCCGTGCGGCGGGGCGCCGAGCGGCTGGCCTCGCGGCGGGTGCGCGTGCCCGCCGGCCCCGACCTGGACGAGTTCGAGTTTCTCGACGAGCGCGGGCTGACCGACGGCCTGCCGGTCGTGCCGCCGACACCGGCGCGCGTGCTCCGCATGCTCGACGGCACGTCGCGGCCCGCCACCGACGTCGTCGCGCGCATCCCGCCCAACCTGGCCCCGGCCACCGTGGAGAAGGTGGCCGTCAACGCCGTGATGGCCGGCTGCAAGCCCGAGTACCTGCCGGTCGTCATCGCGGCCGCCGAGGCCGCCTGCACGGACGAGTTCAACCTGCACGGCGTGCTCGCGACCACCTACTTCGTCGGGCCGCTCATCATCGTCAACGGCCCCATCCGCAACGAGATCGGGCTCAACTGCGGGCGCAACGTCTTCGGCCAGGGCTCGCGCGCCAACGCCACCATCGGACGCGCCCTGCAGCTCCTCGTGCGCAACGTCGGCGGCGGCCGGCCCGGCGAGGTCGACATGTCGACGCTCGGCCAGCCCGGCAAGCTCGGCGCCTGCATCGGCGAGCTCGAGG
>CAZMWA010000103.1:0-25082 GCA_964569405.1 uncultured Vicinamibacteraceae bacterium
CCGGAGGGGATACTCGAATACGCGTGCCACGAGGGGAACTACGCCATCGTGACCGCCCTCGGCGGCGCGCTGGCGCGCGACGCCGCCCTCGAATCGAAATAGCGGGCGCCCGGTTGCGGGAGGAAGACTAGATGACCAGCCAATTTGTCCGTGCGATTCTGGCGGCAGCCTGCCTCCTGGCGCTCGCGAGCGCGCCAGGCGCGGCGCAAACCGCCGAGCACCTCGCCAACGTCCATGTCGTGATGACCGAAGGGCCGGTCGCGCACCCGGACGGAACCGTCTACTTCACCGACCTGGTTAACGATCGGATCCTGAGGCTGGGAACGGACGGGCTGGTCACGACGTACCGCCAGCCGGCCAACCGCCCCAACGGCCTGCGGCTCGACGCCGAGTTCAGGCTGCTCGCCGCCGAACGGGGCGACCCGGAGCGCGGCACGCCGGGCCGCATCACGCGGACCGATCTGGAGACCGGCGAGATCGAGGTGCTCGCGGACAGCGCCGGCGCGGTGGACTTCGGCGTGCCGAACGACCTGTCGTTCGACGCCCGCGGGCGCATCTACTTCAGCGGGTCGGGCGAGGTCTATCGCCTCGACACGGACGGCGCCGTCACGAAGATTGCCGCGTCGCCGCTGGTGCAGGGCTCGAACGGCCTGATCCTGTCGCTCGACGACAGCACGCTGTACCTGGTGGAGATCAACCGCGGCGCGGGCGAACCGCGGCGGATTCGCGAGTTCGACCTCAGCCCCGAGGGCACGCTGTCGAACCCGCGCGTGTTCCACGACTTCGCCCCGGGCCGCGGCGGGGACGGCATGGGCATCGACGTCGACGGCAACGTCTACGTCGCCGCCGGCATGAACCAGACGCGGGACACGAGCGAGACGCTGGACAACCCGGCCGGCGTCTACGTCTTCTCCCCCGCCGGCGAGCTCGTCAACCGGATTCCGATCCCGCAGGACACGATCACCAACCTGGCCTTCGGCGGACCCGACATGAAGACCCTGTACGTGACGTCGGGCAACACCATGTTTCACGTTGCCATGGACATCGCCGGGACGCGCCGCTGAGCTTGCGGCGCGGACGATGCCGCTCGAAATCGCCGTCAACGGCGGCGGCAGGCCGGGCGGCTACCGCCCCGAGGCCACCCGGCTGCCAAACGGAGCGTCTCCATGACTTGCAGGCTCGTCGTCGTTCTGTTTGCTGTTGGCGGCCTCTTCGCCGGTGGCGCGCGCGCACGGGCGCAGGACCTCCCGGCGGCGACGCCGGAAGCGGTCGGACTCTCGTCGGAACGGCTGGGCGACGCAACGCGCCGGCTGCAGTCTCACGTGGACGCCGGAGACATCGCCGGCGTGGTGGCCGCCGTCGTCCGGCACGGCCGGCTCGCGTACCTCGAAGCCCGCGGCGAGCTGGACCGCGAGCGCGGTCTGGCGATGCGCGACGACGCGCTCTTCCGCCTCTACTCGATGACGCGCCCCATCACCAGCCTCGCCGCGATGATCCTCTGGGAGGAGGACCGCTTCGAGCTCGACGATCCCGTCGCCCGGTATCTGCCCGAGTTCGCGGATCAGCGCGTCTTCGTCGACGCGTCCAACCCCGACCTGGCGGCGACCCGGCCGCGGCGCGGCGAAATGACCGTCGAGCACCTCCTGCTGCACACGTCGGGACTGGGCAGCCGCAGCTCGCCCGTCTACCGCGCCGAGCAGGTCCGGCTGCGTTCCATCACGCTGTCCGGGATGGTGAGCAACGCCGCCCGCGTGCCGCTCTTCGAGGACCCGGGGACGCGCTGGCGCTACGGCATCTCGACCACCATCCTCGGCCGGCTCGTCGAGATCTGGTCCGGCATGCCGTTCGACCAGTTCCTCCGCGAGCGGGTCTTCGAGCCCCTCGGGATGACCGATACCGTGTTCCGGGTCGATGCCTCGCGAGCCGACCGCTTCGGCCCGGCCTACCGTCCGGGGCCCGACGGCGAGCTGCGGCCGCACGCCATAGAAGTGGTGCCCTTCACCGAGCAGCCGGCCCTGCTCGAGGGCGGCGTCGGCCTCGTCTCCACCGTCCGCGACTACCTGCGCTTCGCGCAGATGTTCCTCAACGGCGGCGAGCTCGACGGCGTGCGCGTCCTGCAGCCCGCTACCGTGGCCCTGATGACCGTCAACCGTGTCCCCGACGCCCTCCTGCCGCTCGGCTTCGGCGCCCCGCAACCGGGCCGCGGCTGGACCCTCGGGTTCTGCGTCGTGATGGACGCCGGCGCGTCCCCCCTCCCGGTCCGCGAAGGCACCTTCTGGTGGGACGGCTCCTCCGGCACGCGGTTCTTCATCGACCCCGTGGAGGACATGGTGACCGTCATCATGGCCGCCGCGTCGCCGGCCCACGGGAACGGGTTCCGGGAGAACTTCACCGAGGCGGTGTACGACGCGCTCATCGACTGACGCGGAGTCACGATGGGCGGCACGTTCCGCGGGCGCGCTGCTCTGCGTCCTCGGCGCGGCGTGCGCGGGCAATGGCCTCGTGGACGTCGAGTACAGGGAAGTCGAGCACGCGTCCCGGACGCCGGCGCCCGCGAGGTGGGCGAAGTTCTGGCGTCGGCTGGCAAGACGCCGTCGCGAACTGAGCCGCCTCCCGGACTCAGGGAAGCAGATCGTCGACGACGATCTGCCCCGTCCGCGCGAGCCGCGCCGCTCGGCGCGTTCGGCGACCAGCTCACGGTGGTCAGCGGCGAAGCCAACGTCGCCGCCGACCCGATCGACGCGGACGGCCGGCCACGAGCGCTTGTCCTTGGGTCTGACAGGCGGTTCAGTCCCGTGCCGGGGCACCTTTCGTTGACCCGCTGGTCGCCTTCGGCCATACTCGATTTGGCTGCTGAACGCGTCATGGCTCCCCGCAACACATACCGATACCGCTTCATCGTCGACGGCCGGACGGTCCACATCGGCATCACCATCGATCTTGCACGGCGCGAACTCGAACACCGACGCCGATGGCCAGACGGCCGTATCCAGAAGGTCGGCCGGGCCACGACGCATGAGGCCGCTTGGCGATGGGAAAGGGAACAAAGGGAACGCGGGATTAATGCCACCACCTGATGCCCACCGATCCCACCCCGGGACACTCGCTCGTCCCGCCAGCTTCTTCGCACGGCCATGTACTCGTCACCGGCGCCGGCTTTACGCGGGCACTGGCACCGCGTGCGCCTCTTCTCATCGACGACTTCGACAACGACGCCCTGGCAGAGAAGGTGCGCGGCCTCCCCAACGCCAGCCGCCTGCTCGAGTGGGAACGGAACCGGCATTCCCAAGGCCACATCAACATCGAGCGCCTCATGACGCGGCTCGACGCCCTCATGCCGTACGACTACTCGCCGCAAGCGGGCAACGCGGTCAACGAGTACGCCTTGCTCCTGTCCGAGCTGAAGCGAGCTTTCCTTGCGCGCCTTCACGAAGCGCGCCAGCACGTGATCCATCACGCCGAACTGAGTCGGTTCGCCAGGTACTACACCGGCAACGGCTCCTGCTGCATCACCTTCAACTACGACGACTTCCTCGACGAGGCGCTCGCCAGTACGCACACGTGGAGTTCCGAATGGGGATATGGATTCTTCTGTCCCTCCTCCTTCAGTTCGCCCACGACATTGGCGCATTCGCCCAACAGCTTTCAGTTGCTGAAGCTCCACGGCTCCGTCAACTGGCGGCCCAAGCTTGGCCACTCGGGTCCCGTCGTGGTCGACGCGATCACGCATCACCACGATTGGTCCGGCCTCATGACCCACTCTCCAGACATCGCCGGCCAAATTGCCGGCCAACTTGAACCAGAGTCCGTCATCGTGCCCCCGGTCCTGACCAAGACGAGCCTCGCGGAGCAGCCCGTCCTACGTATCGTCTGGTCGAACGCTTTCTCTTGCCTCCAACGCGCCCGCGAAGTCACCTTCCTGGGCTACTCCTTCCCCTCAACGGACATCGCCTCCCGCACGCTGTTCACGGAGGCGCTCCAGGATCTTCCACGCGATCGCATCCGCGTTGTCAATCTCGCGGGGACCGGTCGTGAACTCAGCGCCACGCGCGACACCTACCGCACCGCTTTAGGCGACATCCCCGACGCACGGTTTCACTTCGCAGGCGCCCTCGACTGGATACAGCGCCTCCCCAACCACGATCCAGTAACTCCATAGCGCCGTCAGCGCCCCATCCCGATGCACACCGACCCCGGATTTCGGCCCGCTCGTCCCGCGACCGTCGACTCTCGACCACCCCGACCGCGCCGTCCGCCCGCCGTCACCTGCTCATCATCCCCGCCAAGTGCACCCTCTCCCCAACATCACGATGTTCCGCGCCACGGCCGGCGGCCGTGCGTTGCGTGCTACGATCCCCATTGTGCAACGCTCTAGGCGCATACTGCCTGACGACGCACCGTCGCGCTTCCACGCTCTCCGCGACTCCCATCGGCACCACGAGCGCCGATCCGGCCGAACTGCACACCTCGACCACAACCTTTTCCTCTGCGGAATCCCGTGCAGGTCCGGACCAGTCAGAAACGCGGTGGCCGATTGTCTTGCTACAAGTCTACAGATCATGCAGGATTGCACCGATGAACCCCGCAGCCGCTGATGAACAGTACGCGCGAGCGATAGAGGATTTTGACGCGCTTCGCGAAATTCTCCCGAGATTTCGCAACGAGCGGGCATGGCTGCGTAACGCAGATTACTTTTCCCATCGGATCAAGAAGTTCGTCGCCCCAGGGGTGAAGATCACTAAAGGTGTGGTTCGTGACAAAGCCGTGTGCGCCTTGGCGAACAAGGGCTGCAACACACATGCGTCAGTTCGAACGTTGACCGATGCAGGAAACGGTGACGACGCGATGGTCCTCGCCCGAGTGCTCCTTGAAACCGCGGTGATCTTTCGTTGGATGATGATCGATTTGCCATATCGGCTTGATCTATATTGTCTTTCCAGCGCTCTCTTCAAACGTCGCTGGATTCACCTCGCGGTACAGCATTTCGCCCACGATTCTCGCCTCGTTGCCGACGCGAACGCGGCACTCACAGCTGAAGACTCAGCAGTGGTCGAAGCAGCCTTTGGCAATGTGCACTACAAATGGGCACGGGAATGTCAATGCGACGGCAGGTTCACCGACTACTCATTAGAGAAGATGCTCAAGGAAATACAAAAGGCTGAAGGTACCAGCGCCACCAACGATTTCATGTACGAGGTGGACTACTTCATGCATAGCGTGCAGGCCCATGCTACGGCCGATGGGATGCGTCAGTTCAGGACGCTCGGGCGTGAGCAGTTCTTTACGTGCGAACTCGGATTTAGCAACGGCAACTGTACGATGGCGCTGCAGGGAGCAAATACCTATTTGTGCTGGCTCCTCGGCCAAGTCTCCGTGTACCTCGGGCTCCGCGATATTGAGGCCGATCTGGATCACTGGTTTACGAGAATGAAGACGCGGCAAGCCAGGCAGAACAAGCCGTCGCCAGCGGTCCGCGGCGAAGGATGACCGCGGTCGTGCATAACCCGATGTGAGGTGCCCCCCAGTTTTCTTGGACACGGATTAAGGGAGAACCCGATGTCATCAGGAGGTGGGGGTATGGCTGGGTCGAGGCAGGTGCAGGGAGCTGGGTCGGCGCCGACCCGGCGGCGCTGGGCTCTGCGGCGTTGGCGCTGGGTGTGCGGACGCGAGGTGGTGGCGCTCACCGGCCTGCCCCGCCCCACGCCGCAGGGAGCTTCGGCGTCCGTCACTCGTCCACCGATTAGGTAGACTTGCCGGCCACGGTGACCGGAAGACTCGGACTGCTGGCGCTGGTCACGGTTGCCGCGATCGGGACATCGGATCCAGACTCCACCGTTTCCACCTGTTCAATAGCTGCGAGTCGACAAGACTTGTGGTCGAGCGTCTGCTTGATCGCGCGGCAGAGATCAAGCTTACGAGTGAACGCTTGGTGCTCGCGGCTGAAAGCCGCTCGTCAAGGTCGACCGCGGCGTTGTCCCCCATCCCCGGTTCGCCGTTACCTCGCTTCGCCGGCCGCTGGCCGGGAGATTCCGGTTTCCGTTGCGGCCAAGCCTGCTCCTACATTCATCGATGCAAGCGCATAACCTTGGCGCCGCCGCCCAGCACGTAGTGCGCCCACTGCTCCATCAGCCCGCGGCGCTTGTCGAACAGGTCAGACCTGGCGTAACTCCGCTCGACGCTGCTCCCTACGGCGTGGGCCAACGCCATCTCGGCGACCGCGTGCGGCACGCTCGTCCGCTCGCTCCCCCACGTCCTGAACGACGTGCGGAAGCCGTGCACGGTCGCACGGTCGGCCAGCCCGGTGTCGCGCAGCACCTTCGTCAGCGCCATGTCGGACAGCGGCCTGGCCGGCCGCTGCGGCGACGGGAACAGTAGGTTGGATGAATTGCGCAACGGCCGGACCGACTCGACCACGGTCAAGCGCTGAGTCGGAGAGCGGGACGCGATGTTCCGCCGCGGCCTTCATCCTCGATGCCGGGATGCGCCACTCGCGGGACTCACGGTCGACATCGTCCCACGTCGCTCCGCGCGCCTCCCCCGACCGGCAGGCGGTGAGCGCCACCAAGCGCAGGCACGCCTTCGCCGACTGCGACGCTCTGGACACTTCGATGATCTCGAGAACCTGCCCGACCTCCCCGTAGGGCAGCGCCCGGCAGTGCGCGGCCACGGCTGGCATCGCGGGCAGCGCGTCGTCGATGGCATCCCCCGCTACGTTGCGGTCGACATGCCGTCGGCTATCGCCCACTGCGGTGTGGCGGATGCGCTGGCAGATCTTGCGGGCGAGGTGGGGCTTGAATGTCGAGAGCGGCGTCAGCGCGCGCGGGACGTTCCCACGGCCAACTCATCCACAGCCCGGCGTCCGAAGGCGGGGAGGAAGGATGGCGCGCCCTGCAGGATTCGAACCTGCGGCCTCCTGGTTCGTAGCCAGACGCTCTATCCAGCTGAGCTAAGGGCGCGAGGGAACCTCATTATAGCAACAGCCCGACCGTGATGCCGGACGCCGCGCGGCGTCCGGTAGAATCCCTGTCGCCCAGGAGCACGCCCCGACTCTGCGCGCAACCATCGGCCGGTGCGTGAGCGGGTCAAGGACACCCAAGCCAACAAGGAGACCCAACCGATGATCCCGACGCTCGAAGCCGCCGCCGCCAGCCTGCGTACGTCCAACATGCTGGTGCCGCTCGTCCTCGGCGATCTCACCGATGAGCTGGCGCGGAAGCGCACGCGAGACGGCGAGGGACCGTCGATCGCCTGGCAACTAGGCCACATCCTCGACTTCCGCTGCCAGTTGATCACGCTGCTTGGGACGCCGAAGAAGAGCCCGTTCCGGGTGGCGTTCGCCACCTCCAGTGCGACCGACGGTGCCGACTACCCGACGGTGGCCGAGTTCCTGCAGCACTGGAAGCGGATCGAAGCGGATCTCGAAACCGCGCTCGAGGCCGCCGGCGAGACGACAATCCGCCGCGCCGTCGAGGGCGGTGGGTTCCACGCCGGCCGTCCGGTCCTCGACGCCGTCGCCTTCTGCGTGTTCCACGAGGCGTATCACGTGGGCGCGCTCGGGGCCATCCGCAAGAGCCTCGGACTGCCGGGGCCCTCGGAGCTGGTGATGGCGCAGGCAGGCCAGCGGCGGCCGGCATGACACGGAACTCTTCCCACGCACCGTGTGGCTCCGTTCCTCCGTCCGCCGGTCGAACCGTCGAGCACAGCCTGAAGGACGGTTCGGAGCCGGTTCGGGCTCAACGCGATCCCGGCGGAGACGATCCAACAGAATCCCGATCGAGACCGTGGCCCAGCGGATACCGGTCGCCGAGCGCCACGGGCAGCCGGCCTCGAATCGGCGCCTCCCCCGCCACGGCGCGCGCGGCCGACGCCTCCGCCAGGTCGTAGAAGTCGTAGGTGAGCAGGATCGCCGGCAGGTCGGTCAGGAAGGTGGCCGCGTAGGGGTTGCCGAACAGGACCGCGACGAACGGCTGGCCGGTCGCCGTCGAATCGCGGCCCAGACGCGCCAGCAGGTCGACGAGCGCGGGCGCCAGGTCCATGCGGCCGCTGTATGACGCCGTGCGCACGAACACGCCGGCCACCACCGCGTCGTACTGGCGGGCAGTCTCGCGCACGAGCTCGATCTCCGCGCGGGACGTGCTGTCCGACAGCTCGATGGCGGTCAGGTTCGGCCAGCGCGTCTCGAGCGCCGGGATGAGCGTGCGGCTCGGTGCGCCGATGCCCCAGCCGGCGGGATAGTCGAGCACCGACAGGTACAGCACGGAGCCGGTCCGCGGCGTGGGCAGCGGCACGTGACGCGCGTCGTCCCTGATCAGCGTCAGCGACCGCGCGCTGATGTCGCGCGCCACGGCGCGGTGCGCGCGGGTCCCCACCACCGCCGGCAGGCTGTCGAGGCCGATTCGCCGCCGCCGGTGGAGGCCCAGGCGCGCCTTGGCGCCGAGGATGCGCCGGACCGAGCGGTCGATGCGATCCTCCGTGATGTCGCCCGCCGCCACCGCTGCCCGGATGCCGTCGAACGCGGCGGCGTCCGAGGGCGAGTGCAGGACCACGTCGTGCCCGGCGGCGACGGCACGCGCGGCGGCCTCGCCGGGCGGGACCAGCTCCGACACCGCGCGCATCCGCATCGAGTCGGTGAACACGAGGCCGCCGAACCCCAGCTCGTCGCGCAGGAGGCCGTCCACGATGCGGGCGCTGAAGGTGGCGGGCGTGGCGGGCGCCGGCTCCAGCGCCGGGAGCTGGATGTGCGCCGTCATCACCGCCCCGGCGCCGGCATCGAGGCCGGCGCGGAACGGGACGAGCTCGATCCGGTCGAGACGGTCGCGCGGATGGTTGATGGTCGGCAGCCCGATGTGCGAATCCACGTCGGTGTCGCCGTGGCCCGGAAAGTGCTTGACCGTGGCCAGCACGCCGCCGGCCCGCAGCCCCGCGACGTAGGCCCGGGCGAGCGCGCCGACCTGCCGGGGATCCTCGCCGAACGAGCGGATGTTGATGACCGGATTGCGCGGGTTGTTGTTGACGTCGACGACCGGGGCGAAGTTGACGTGCACACCGATGGCCCGCGCCTCGGCGGCCGTGATGCGGCCCGCCTCGAAGGCGAGCTCCGGATCGCCCGCCGCGCCGAACGCCATGGCGTGCGGAAAGACCGTGCCCCCGGCGAGCCGGAAGCCGACGCCGGTCTCGAAGTCCGCCGCCACCAGCAGCGGCAGGTCCGAGACCGCCTGCAGGCGGTTGATGAGGGACGCCGCGTTGAGCGGCTCGCCGAGCCCCGTGGCCGAATAGCCCGGATTGAGCAGGACATCCGGCCGCGGACGGCGGATGCCGAAGACGATGAAGCCGCCGACGTGCTGCTCGCGGACGAGCGCCGTGAGACGGTCGTACGTGCGGCTGTCGCTGCTCGTGTAGGCCGAGCGGAACGACGGCATCAGGAGCTGGCCGATCTTCTCGTCGAGCGTCAGCTCCGCGAGGGTGTCGTCCACCCAGCGCCGCGCGCCGGCGTCGAGATCGCCCGCGCCCTGTCCGCCCGGACTGCCGAGGCACAACGCGGCGAGGACGAGCGCGAGCCCCGGGACCGACAGCCTCCGCGGCGACGACGGCGGGACGCCAGCCGGCATGCTGCGATCGTAAGGGCTGCGCGCGGGCCGGGCAACCTGCCGGACGCGCCCGCCGCGTTGCTATAATCCGGCGCGTGAGCCACATCGCTCACCGCGCCGATGCGCCGCGGACGACGTGCTGCGCCGTCGTGACGGTCAGCGACACCCGCACTCTGGAGACGGACCGCGGCGGCGCGGCCATCGTGGAGCTGCTGGCGGTGGGCGGCCACGAGGTGGCCCGGCGGACGATCGTGCCGGACGATCCGGACCGCGTGCGGGAGGCCCTCCAGGCCGGGATCGCCGAGCCCGGCGTGGACGTGGTCATCACGACCGGGGGCACCGGCCTCACGCGCCGGGACGGCACCTACGAGGTGGTGTCGGCGCTGCTCGAGAAGCGCATCGACGGCTTCGGCGAGCTGTTTCGCGGGCTGAGCTTCCAGGAGATCGGGCCGGCGGCCATGCTGAGCCGCGCCTGCGCCGGTCTGGCCGGGAGAACCATCGTCATCAGCCTGCCCGGCTCGGAGCATGCCGTGCGACTTGCCATGACGAAGCTGATACTGCCGGAGCTCGGACACCTGGTGCGCGAGGCGCGGCGATGACCGACGGCGGCGGCGCGACGATGCGCCCCATCCGCACGACGATCCCGCTCGACGAGGCGCTCGACCTGATTGCCGGCGCCGCCTGCCCCGTGGAGCGTGCGGTCCGCGTCCCCCTGACCGAGGCCGCCGGCCGCGTCCTCGCGGCGGAGGTCGTCGCGACCGCCGACGTGCCGCCGTTCGACCGCGCCGCCATGGACGGGTTCGCCGTCGTCGCGGAGGACACGTTCGGCGCCGGGAGCCACACGCCCCGCACGCTGCGCTGCATCGAGACCGTCCATACCGGCCGCGTGCCCACGCGGCGTCTCGAGCGGGGCGACTGCACGCAGGTGGCCACCGGGGCGCCCATGCCGGACGGCGCCGACGCGGTGGTGATGGTCGAGCAGACGGACCGCGACGAGGACGGCAGCGTGCGCATCTTCACGCCGGTCTATCCCCGCCAGCACGTCGGGCGGCGGGCGGCGGACATCGCGGCCGGCCAGGCGCTGCTCGCACCCGGCGACCTGCTGACCCCCAGCCGCCTGGGATCGGTCGCGGCGCTCGGCATCGCGGAGGTCGACGTGTTCGAACGGCCGACCGTCGCCATCCTGTCGACCGGCAACGAGATCATCGAGCCCGGACGTCCGCTCGGTCCGGGCCAGATCTACGACATCAACCGCTTCACGGTCGGCGCCGTCGTCGAGCGGCACGGCGGGCGCGCGGTCGGCCACCCCACCGCGGCCGACACGCTCGAGGCGCTCGACGCCGCCCTCGACGCCTGCAGCGACGCCGACCTGCTCGTCTTCTCCGGGGGCAGCTCCGTCGGCGAGCGCGACCTGATGCTCGACCTGCTCGTGCGGCGGGGCGAGGTGCTGTTCCACGGCATCGCGGTCAAGCCCGGCAAGCCGACCGTTTTCGGGCGGATCGGCGAGACGCCGGTCTTCGGGATGCCCGGCTACCCCAGCTCGTGCCTCTCGAACGCCTACATGCTGCTCGTGCCGCTGCTGCGGCGGATGGCCCGGCTGCCCGCCTACCGGCCGCGGACGGTTTCCGTCCCGAGCGCCCAGCGCGTCGTGTCGACGACCGGCCGCCATCAGTTCTACACGGTGCGCGTGGTGGACGGCGAGGCCGTGGCCGCCTTCAAGGCCTCGGGCGACATCACGAGCATGTCGCAGGCCGACGGCTACATCGAGATCCCGGCCCAGACGGATCTCGTGGAGAAGGGCGAGGTCGTCGAGGTCAGGCTCTTCTGACGGCCGCCCCTACCGCTTGCCCAGCCGCCGCGCCCATTCGAGCTCCAGCTCGTCGGCCGTATGGAGGTCGAAGATCGGCGCCGTCCGGCGGTAGCTGCCCCGGAACTCGGTGTGGCAGCGGTAGCAGACCGACAGGTCGCGCAGCCGGCCGTAGACGATCAGGTCGAGCAGCGCGGCGGCCCCGAGCACGCCGTAGGCCACCAGGTCCATCCCGAACCAGTAGAAGCCGGCGCTGATGAGCGCGCCGGTGACGATGACCGCCAGTCCCAGCTTCGGATCGAAGTCCTTGCGGACGTACAGCTCGCGGCCCTCGCACACGGGGCAGACGTCGGCCTCCTCGTCGGCGCGGACCCTGGCGCTCACCGCCAGCGGGATGGTGCGGCCGCAGCCGCCGCAGCGGACGGCCGGCGGCGCGTCGGCCGCCGCCACCGGCAGGCGGCCAGCGCAGTCGGGGCAGACGAGCGTGAGGTTCACAGCGGCACCCGCGTCGAGACCAGGAGGTACTTGGCGAGCACCTCGCCGACGATGACGGTGAAGAAGTCCACGTAGAGGATGCCGGTCGCCGACTGGGTCGAGCGGATCTTCGCCGTCTCCCAGGTGAGGTAGGCCAGGACGACCGGCCCGAGCAGGCCGAACAGCACGCGCTGCCACAGGAACACGCCGTCGAGCGACCAGATGTAGGCGGCGTAGCGGGCGCCGGAGGGCGCTTCCCAGGTCGCCAGGGCGGCCCAGAGCACGCCGGCGACGACCGCGATGCGCAGGACGGTCGAGCCTATGTGGAACCTGACCATCGATTGCAACAGCGAGACGTCCATCGACGGCAGCACCAGATACCAGTGGCCGAGGATCATCGCGGTGCAGGCGCCGCCGAGCAGCGCCGCCGACGAGACGAAGCTGGCGATGGTCAGCGCGGCCGACGGACCGGCCTCGACGGCGGCTGCGGCCACGCCCTGCGCGACGAGGGCCACGGCGCCGGCGGCGGCGGTCGTCCAGAGCAGCAGCGGGCGGATGCGCGCCAGGGCGCGCCCGACGGTGGCCCAGTAGACGAGCAACGCGCCCGCGGACACGCCCAGCGCCCCCAGTCCGAAGTTTGCTGCAGGCGCCGCCGACGCCGTCTCGGGACGAAAGGCCAGCGCGACCAGCAGCAGGGCCGCCGCCAGCCCGGCGTTGAAGCGAAAGAACTTCACGCCCGCCGACGCGTCGACGAGCAGCAGCGTGCCGGCGATGCCGACGCCGAGATGGGCGAGGAACAGGAACAGGACCGAGGACATCCAGCCCGCTGGCTACCTAGCCGAGCCTGCGGTTCACCTCGTCCCAGTTGATGGTGTTGAACCACGCCGCCATGTAGTCGGGCCGCCGGTTCTGGTACTTCAGGTAGTAGGCGTGCTCCCAGACGTCGAGGCCGAGGATGGCCGTCTTGCCGTCCATCATCGGGCTGTCCTGGTTGGGCGAGCTCTCGATGCTGAGCACGCCGCCCGTGCTGACCAGCCACACCCAGCCGCTGCCGAAGCGGCCGGCCCCGGCGGCGGAGAACTGCTCCTTGAAGACGTCGAACGAGCCGAACGCGGCATCGATTGCCGCCGCCACCTTGCCGGTCGGCGCGCCCCCGCCGTTCGGCTTCATCACCTGCCAGAACAGCGTGTGGTTGGCGTGCCCCCCGCCGTTGTTCCGCACGGCCGTCCGGATGGCGTCCGGCACGCTCGCGAGATCGGCGATGAGCTCGTCCACGCTCCTGCCGGCCAGCTCCGGATGCTTCTCGAGCGCACCGTTGAGCTTGGTGACGTACGTCTGGTGATGCTTGGTGTGGTGGATCCGCATCGTCTGTTCGTCGATGTGCGGCTCGAGCGCGTTGTAGTCGTACGGAAGCGGGGGCAGTTCATGGGCCATCGGCGCCTCTCCTTCGAATCGAATGCAGCCAGAAAGTCAACGCAGTCTAGTGGATCTCCAACATGCGGTCGAGGGCCACGCGCGTCCAGTGCTTCTCGCGGTCCGGCACGACGATGCGGTTGTGCACGACCCCGTCGCGCAGCCCCTCGAGCACCCACAGCAGGTGGTTGGGCGACACCCGGAACATGGTGGAGCACAGGCACCCGATGGGGTCGAGCGTCATCACCGTCCGCTCGGGCGCCAGCTCCTGCGCCAGCCGGTTGACGAGGTGTATCTCGGTGCCGATCGCCCACGTGGAGCCGGCCGGGCTGCCCTTCACCGCCCGGATGATGTACTCGGTGGAGCCGCTGTCGTCAGCCGCCTGGACCACGTCCCACGTGCACTCCGGGTGGACGATGACCCGGATGCCCGGATGCGCGCGCCGCAGATGCTCGACCTGCTTCACGTTGAAGCGCGTGTGGACGGAGCAATGCCCCTTCCAGAGCAGCATCCGGGCGGCCTGCAGGCGATCGGGCGCCACGCCGCCGTACGCCAGCTCCGGATCCCAGACCACCATCTCGTCGAGCGGCACCCCCATTCCGTAGGCGGTGTTGCGGCCCAGATGCTGATCCGGGAGGAACAGGATGCGCCGCCCGCGCTTCCACGCCCACTCGAGCGTGGGCCCCGCGTTGCTCGACGTGCAGACCACCCCGCCGCGCTCGCCGCAGAACGCCTTGATGGCCGCCGCCGAATTGATGTACGTGACCGGCACGACGTCCGTCGCGCCCAGCGCCTGCAGCTCTTCCCAGCAGACCTCGAGCTGGTCGGCCTCGGCCATGTCGGCCATCGAGCACCCGGCGGCCAGGTCGGGCAGCACCACCTGCTGGTGCGGCGCGCTCAGGACGTCCGCGCTCTCGGCCATGAAGTGGACGCCGCAGAACACGATGTAGTCGGCGTCGCCGCGCTCGGCCGCCTGCCGCGCGAGCTTGAACGAATCGCCCGTGCAGTCGGCGAACCGGATGACCTCGTCGCGCTGGTAGTGGTGGCCCAGGATGAGCAGCCGCGAGCCCAGGTCGGCGCGGGCGCGGGCGATGCGCTCCTCCATCTCCTCGTCCGACAGGCCGAGGTAGCGATCCGGCAACGGCTGCCGCTGGCCGATCTGCTCGCTCTCGAAGCGGGTCAGGAGCTCGACGTCCATTCGCCCTCTCCTTTGCGCGCGCCCGGGCGCATCACCTGTGAAACTTTTCTCAATCTGGCGACAAGAAAAAGCGCGAACCCGACATCCGGGTCCGCGCCTTGTGAAAAACTTCCCAAGCGGGCTATCTTCGCATCCTATCACAACCCGCTAGAAGGGCGCTGTAGCGGCCGTCAGGGCGCGGGCACATGCTGCCAGCGATTTTACGCCAGGCATTTGGATCCCGGGGGCGGCCATCCGCCGGCACGCCGCTGGGAGCTGGCGCACAGCGGGTCGTCGGCCCGCGAAACCCGCTGGCAGCGCGGCGCGCCGATGTGCGCGACCGGACGCCGGGAGTCACTAGAACCGAGCCCGTTGCGCCGCGCTCGAGACCGCCGCGACCGCGACCACCTGGGTGAAACCGATGATCACCGCCGGACGGACGTGGCTGTCTCGGAGGGTGCCGGAGTGAGTCTGCTCCTGGCGCGAAGCACGGGTTCCATGTGCCGGTCGCCCGATGGACCGGATACCGGATAGAGGAGCGCTCCCTCGACGTCTTGGCGTCGAGCAAGATAACATCAGGCCAGTGAACCGGTTCAGGGACTCCGCCTCGGAGCGAATCTTCGAGGGGCGGCTGGTTCCCCGACTCCCGGCTGAGATCCAGCGCCGGGCGCGCATGCGTCTTCAACGAGTGATCGCTGCCACCGCGTTGTCGGACTTGCGGCTACCCGCTTCCCACCGCCTCAAGGCGTTGCGCGGCGACCGGAAGTGGCAGTACAGCATCCGCGTCAACGACCAGTGGCGCATCTGCTTCCGCTGGACGGACCGTGGTGCCCGAGAGATTGAAGTCACGGACTACCACTGAGGACGCGCCATGGGCAGCAACCCGATCCACCCCGGAGAACATCTGGCGGAGATCCTTGAGGAACTCGATATCAGTACATCTCGGTTGGCGCGAGCGATTGGCGTGCCGCCCCGGCGGATCAACGACATCCTCCGCGGGCGCCGATCCGTTACAGCGGACACTGCGCTCCGAATCGGGCAGGCCCTGAGCATGACACCGGAGTATTGGCTGAACCTCCAACGGATGTACGATCTCGAGCTCGCCCGTGCGGATGCAGACGTCAACGCCATCAAGCCGCTCGTGGCCGCAGGTTGAACGGCGTGGTTGGTCGAGGCACATCGAGCGGAGGCCCTCCTGTCGTCGTGTGTGGGGCCATTCTTCAATCTACTGCACGACAGCCCTGCCGATCACCTGCGGCCGGAAGGTGTCGGGCAACGCGGGACGCCAGCCGGTTCAGGCCGGCTGCGACACGACGTTGTACAGCGTGTCGCGCTCGACCGGGGTGCGGCCGGCGGCGCGGATGAGACGGCTGATCTCGGCCGGCGTCATCGCCTCGGGCGTCGGGGCGCCCGCCATGTGGTAAATGCGCTCCTCCTGCACCGTGCCGTCGAGGTCGTCCACGCCGAACCACAACGCCGTCTGGGCCACCTCGACGCCGGTGGCGATCCAGAACGCCTTGACGTGCGGGATGTTGTCGAGCATCAGCCGCGCGACCGCGTGGACGCGCAGCGTGTCGGCGGCGCTCGGCGCGGGCAGCTTCTCCATCCGGTTGTTGTCGGGGTGGAACGCGAGCGGGATGAAGGCCTGGAAGCCGCCGGTGTCATCCTGCAGCGCCCTCGCCCGCAGCATGTGGTCCACGCGCTCGGCGTGCGTCTCGATGTGGCCGTAGAGCATCGTGACGTTCGTGCGCAGACCCAGCCGGTGGGCTGTGCGATGAATCTCGAGCCAGCGCGTCCCGTCACACTTGTCGTGGCAGATCTTGCGGCGGACGCGCTCGGCGAACACCTCGGCGCCGCCGCCCGGCAGCGAGTCGAGCCCGGCCTCCATCAGCTCGCGGAGGACCTGCTCGTCGGTCTTCCCGTACAGATCGGCGAAGAAGGCGATCTCGACGGCCGTGAAGCACTTCAGGTGAATGTCGGGCTTGATGCGCTTGAAGCCGCGCAGCATCTCCAGGTAGTAGTCCCAGGGCAGGTCGGGGTGCAGGCCGTTGACGACGTGCACCTCCGTGAGCGGCTGGTCGGCCCGGACCCGCAGCTTGTCCCACGCCTGCTCGAGCGTCATCGTGTAGGCGCCGTCGTCGCCCGGCTGCAGGCGGGCGAACGCGCAGAACAGGCAGCTCGCGACGCAGACGTTCGTCGCCTCGAGGCGGATGTTGTGGTTGAAGAACGCCCGCGGGCCGTGACGCCGCTCGCGCTCGCGGTTCGCAAGCCACCCGATGGCGAGCAGATCGGGACTCTCGAACAGGCGCACGCCGTCGTCGAGCTCGAGGCGGACGCCCGCATCGACCTTTTCGGCCACGTCGCGCAGGCCCCCCGCGGCAAGTCGGGCGTACATCAGTCGAACCCTCGCTCCCCTCGGCGCATGTTATGCCGCCGAGCCGGGACAGGCAATCTCCCCCCTACCCCACGAACTCGACGGGCACGCGACGCGGGATCAGCCGCCGGTCGTAGGCGTCGGCGAACAGCCGCTCCACCGCGGCGCGCCCGCGGTCGCCGTAGTCGAGCGTCAGCTCGTTGACGTACATGCCCACGAAGCGGTCGGTGCGGTCGACGTCGAGGCCGCGTCCGAAGTCCAGCGCGTAGGCGATGGCGTCGTCACGGTTGTCGAGGGCGTGCGCGATGCTCGCGTGGAGCAGGCGCGACACCTCCAGCATCGTCTCGCCGCCGAGGTCGCGCCGTATGACGTTGCAGCCGAGCGGCAGCGGCAGGCCGCCGGTCCGCTCGGCCCACCAGATGCCGAGGTCCACCAGGCACCGCAGTCCCTCGTCGCCGTAGGTCAACTGCCCCTCGTGGATCAGCAGGCCCGCCTCCACGGTGCCGTCGACGACGGCCGGCTGAATCGCATCGAACGGCATGACGCGGTAGGCGACGTCCGGGTGGAACAACTGCAGCGCGAGGTACGCCGTCGTCAGCTCGCCGGGAATGGCCACGGTCACGCCGGCCAGCGACGTCGGCCCGTCGGCGCGCGTGACCACGATCGGCCCGTAGCGATCGCCCATGCTCGCGCCGTGCGGCAGCAGGGCGTACCGCTCGTGGAGATGCGCGTAGGCGTGGAACGACACCGCGGTCACCTCGTACGTGCCCTCGAACGCGGCCCGGTTGAGGCTCTCGATGTCGGCCAGGACCTGGTCGATCGCGAACCGCTCCGTCGCCACGGCCCCGCAGGCGAAGCCGTAGAACATGAACGCATCGTCGGAATCGGGACTGTGCGCCACGGTGATGCGAAGCGGCCCGGTCGGGGTGTCAGACATCGTCGTCTTCCGGCTCGGCGTACGGCTGCACCGCCCGCCGCACGACGATGGTCAGGCCGAACATCGCGATCACCGCGGCCGCGGACAGGCCGACATAGGCGCCGGGGGCCATGGCCGGCTCCGGCACCGCGTCCGGCGGCCCGCCGGCCACGATAGCGCGGGCCTGCGAACGGGCCCACGCCTGTTCGGACACGCGCCGCTCCATCAGCCGCTCGGATACCAGCAGGATGGCGAACGCCGCCAGGCCGACCAGCAGCAGGGGGTGCCGGGAGTTCTTGCGGGTGATGAAGCTGACCACGGCGAGGGCCACCGCCAGCAACCCCAGCCCGAGCACCCACAGGCCGGCGACGCCGGGCACGCCGCGGAAGCGCAGGTCGCCCATCAGCATCCAGGGCATGAAGGCGCTCGCGGCGAGCACCATGCCCGCCGCCAGAGGCAGGTAGTACGCCCGCATGCTGTGCCGCAGGGCGCCGCTCACGGCATCGCGCAACGGCATGGGGTGGCAGTCTAGCACGCCGGTCAGGGCCGCTCGAAGACGCCGGGCGACGCCCGGAACGCCGACGCGCGGCGCCGCGGCGGCAGGGCGCGGCCGGGCGCCGGGGGCCGCGTGGACGGGTCCAGGCCGTCCAGTCCTTCGAGAATGTCGGATGCCCAGCGGAAGACGTCCCGGCCGGCCACGACGCGCCGCAGCGCCCGCATGCGCCGCTGGCGCTCGTCGGCCGGCATGTCGATGGCATGCTCGAGAGCCTGGGCGAACCCTTCGACGTCATAGGGGTTGATGGCGAGCGCATCGTGGAGCTCCTGGGCGGCCCCCGCCAGCTCGCTCAGGACCAGGACGCCGTCGAGGTCCTCGCGCGCCGCCACGAACTCCTTCGCCACCAGGTTCATCCCGTCGTGGAGCGAGCTGACGACGCAGAAGTTGGCGAGACGGAACAGCGCGACCAGACGCTTGATCTTGAGCGCCGACTTCCGGTACCGAATCGGTCCGCCCGCCTGCGGATAACGGCGATTGAGCTCCTCGATCTTCCGATCGATGACGACCTCCACCGCCGCGTAGCTGTCGATGGTCGAACGGGACGGCACGCCGATCTGCACGAAGGTGAGCCTGCCCCGCAGGTCGGGGCGCCGCGACAGCAGCAGGTCGAGCGCGTCGAGCCGCTCCGGTATGCCCTTCGTGTAGTCCAGGCGGTCGACCCCGACGCCCAGGACCGGCGTCCTGATCTGGAGCTCCGCGGCCAGGCGGTGCATGTCGTCGGGCAGCGCGGCGTCGCGTGCGATCTGCTGGATGCGGTCGTAGTCGATGCCGATGGGTACGGCCTCGACGGTCGTGACGTGGCCCGCCAGGCGCACGGTCCCGCGCGCCACGTCCGCGCCGAGCTCGTCGCGCGCCGCCGCGATGAAGTTGCGGCGGTCGCGCGCCAGTTGGAATGCGAGCAGATCGTTGGCCAGCAGCCCGGCCAGCAGCTCCTTGCGCCAGGGACAGATGCGGAGCCGGTCCTGGTGCGGCCAGGGGATGTGCCAGAACAGGGCCGTCCTGGCGTGCGGGCAGCGGGCGCGCAGGGCCGGCGCCACCAGCGCCAGGTGATAGTCCTGGACGAAGACGGGGGCGGAATGATCGGGAAGCTCCTGCTCGATGACCGCGGCAAAGCGCTCGTTCACGCGCTGGTAGTGCTCCCAGTCGACCGCGCGGAACACCGGCCGGACGTGCGCCTCGTGGCACAGGGGCCAGAGCCCTTCGTTGGCGAACCCCTCGTAGTAGTGACCCTCCTCTTCCGGCGAGAGCCACAGGCGCCGTAGCGGGTACGTCGGGTTGTCGGGCGGCACGCGCACCCGGTCGTCGGCGTCGACGACGGCGCGGTCGGCGTCGCCCGATCCATGGGCGATCCAGACGCCGCCCCGCTCGCGCATCAGGGCGTCGAGGGCTACCGCGACCCCGCCCGTCGTCGGCGACCAGCCGACGGTTCCGTCGTCCCTCCGAAAGTGCTGGTACGGCTCCCGATTGGATACGATGACCAGCGGCCGGTCGGCAGGCGAGTCCGGATCGATGGATGTCATTCGTTCAGTGGGCAACACGCGCCGTCTCTGCTGCCCGGCGGCAAGCGCGCGTGGATAGGCCTCGGGCGCGACCCCGCAGGGGGGTTTCACCACGGGCTGCTAGACCTGGAACGACAGGCCGCAACCGCACTCGCTCTTGGCGTTGGGATTGCGAAAAATCAGCGACTGGCCAAGCATGTTGGCGTCGCAGTCGAGCACCGTGCCGTCGAGATACCTGTAGCTCTTGCTGTCCACGAAGATGCGCGTGCCGTCGGGACTCGCGAATACCTCGTCGCCGGGCCTCGGCGCCGCCTCCCACCTGAAGACGTAGCTGAGGCCCGAGCAACCGCCGGCCTTCACGCCGACGCGGAGGCCGCCGTCGGCCATGCCCTCGTCGACCATTGCGGTCCGAATTCTCCGGGACGCCGCCGCGGTGATTTCGATCATCGGTACGGTTGCTCAATGGCCAGTGTACCCGATCGCCGCGGGCGCTGTCAGGACGGGCGGCCGACCGGCGACAACTGGCGCAGGCGAGCCACCAGACTGCACACCTTCTCGACGGCGTAGTCGATCTCCCCGGCGGTCGTCCACCGTCCGAGCCCGAAGCGGAGCGATGCCCGCGCGAGATCGTCGGGCACGCCGATGGCCCGCAACACGTGCGAGGGCTCGGGGTTCACCGAGGTGCACGCGGCGCCCGACGAGACGGCGATGTCGTCGAGCCCGACGAGCAGCGACTCGCCCTCCAGCCGGTCGAAGCTCACGTTCAGGTTGTGCGGCAGACGCGCGGCCGTCGAGCCGTTGACGGTCACGCCGCCGGCGCCTTCGGAGAGGCCCGCGAGCAGGCGGTCGCGCAGCGCACCGACCCGCGCCGCCTCAGCCTGCAGCTCGGTCCGACAGAGCTCGGCCGCCGCGCCGAAGCCCACGATGCCGGGCACGTTCAGGGTGCCGGAGCGTAGGCCCTGCTCGTGGCCTCCGCCGTCCAGCAGCGGCTCGATCGCCAGCCGCGGCCGGCGCCGCCGCACGTACAGCACGCCGATGCCCTTCGGGCCGTAGAGCTTGTGCGCCGTGGCCGACAGCAGGTCGACGCCCAGCTCGTCGACGTCGACGGGCACCTTGCCGACTGCCTGCGCGGCGTCCGTGTGCAGGACGATGCCGCGCGGGCGCGTCAGCTCGGCAATGCGCGCAATCGGCTGCAGGACACCGATCTCGTTGTTGGCCGCCATTATCGAGACGAGGCGGGTGTGCGGCAACAGGGCGCGCTCGACGTCGGCCACGTCGCAGAGCCCGTCCGGACGCGGCGGCACGTACGTCACCTCGATGCCGTCGCGCTCGAGCCGGCGGCAGGGATCGAGGACGGCGTGATGCTCGGTCGTCATCGTGACGACGTGCAGCGGCCGGCGGGCAGCGGCGCTGACGATCCCTCTGACGGCCAGGTTGTTCGACTCGGTGGCGCCGCTCGTGAAGCAGATCTCGCGGGAATCGGCGCCGATCAGCCCGGCGATCTGCCGGCGCGCGGCCGACACGGCGTCGCGCGCCGCCCACCCGAACGCGTGGTGCCGGCTCGAGGCGTTGCCGAAGCGCTCCGTGAAGTACGGTGCCATCGCGTCGACCACCCGCGGGTCGACCGGCGTCGTGGCGTGGTAGTCGAGATAGATTGGCAACTCGGGCATGGTCAGGGAACCCCCCGGCGTCCGCTTGCGGGGAACCACTGCCCCGCGCCGCTCCTGCCGAGGTGCGCGGTGCGGAGTCTGCACCGTTCCACGGCGCAGACTCCTAGTGATCGGGCGGCGTGCTCCAGACCACCGGCGCCGCGGGCGCGCGGTTCGCACCGAGGGGGAGCGGCGCCCGCAGGTCGTCACGCGCCAGCTCGTCGATGGTGAACGCCGCCAGCGTGTGCACGATGCGCTCCTTCAGCCGCCACAGCGGGTCCCGCACATTGCACGTCAGATACTGCTCGCAGCTCTCGTCCATGTCGGAGCAGGCGGTCACCATGACCGGCCCGTCGATCGCCTGCACGACATCCGCCACCGAGATATGGGCCGCGGGTCGCGCGAGGTGGTAGCCGCCGCGCGTCCCCTGGTGGGAGGCGAGCAGCCCGCGCTTGGCGAGCCGCTGCAGGACCTTGGCCATCAGCTCCACCGGAATCTTGTAGCGCGCGGCGATCTCCCGCGCGCTCGACGACGTGCCGTGCGGACTGGACGCCAAGTCTTTCAACGCGATCAGGGCGTAGTCGGCCTTCTTCGACAGTCGCAGCATCCGCCCCCTCACGGTGGAAGGAGTACGCCAGCCGTCATTCTAGCCCGCGGGCCCGGACGCGTCCAAGCGCGGGAAGCGCCACCGGGGCGCGCCCGGGATGCGCGGCAGCCGCCGCGACGCTGCGCGGTCCCGTCGCCATTGTTGCCCGCCGCCGTCCGATGCCGCATGATGACATGATGAGCGGGACGGGCCGCACGGGCCGCGACGCGGCGCAGGTCGTCACACGCCTCACCCGTGCGCTCGAACCGCGGGCGGAGGTCCTCGAGGCCTACCTGTTCGGCTCGCAGGCGCGCGGCGATGCCCACGGACAGAGCGACGTCGACGTGGCCGTCTACATCGACAAATCGCTCGCCGACGAGGGCCGCTGGGGGTACCGCGCGGAGCTGACGACGGTCCTGATGGACGCGCTCGGCAGGAACGACGTGGACGTCGTCGTCCTCAACCAGGCGCCGCCGCTGCTCTACCACCGTGTCCTGCGCGACGGCGTCCGGCTCGTCACCCGGGACCTGCAGGCAACGACGACGCGCGCCGGCTACGCGCTCTCGCGCTACTTCGATTTCCTGCCGCAGCTCGACAAGATGGACGCCGCCCGCCGCTTCGCGGCCGCAGAGGACCGGTCTTGACGCCGGGCCGGCCCGATCGGCGCGTGGTGGACCGGCACCTCGTCGCCCTGCGCAGGGCCCTCGCCGGCCTGCGCAGGCACGCCGGCGTGTCGCCCGCGGCACTCCGCGCCGATTCCGACCGGCGGTGGGCCATCGAACGCGGCCTCCAGCTCTGCGCGCAGAACGCCCTCGACATCGCGAGCCATCTCAGCTCCGCGGCCGGGCTCGACCCGGCCAACTACGGCTCCTCCATCGACTGCCTCGTCGAGGCGAACGTCCTGCCGCCCGCCTTCGGCAAGCGGTTCCGGGGCATCGCCGGCTTCCGCAACGTGCTGGTGCACGGGTATCTCGACATCGACGTCGATCGCCTGGCCGCCATGCTGAGCGGCCCGCTCGACGACTTCGACGAGTTCGCCGGGCACGTCGAGCGGTGGGTCGCCGCGGCGGTCGAGCCGGAATCGACGAACCCGCGCCCGTCCGAAGGCGCCGACTCGCCGGCCATGGCAATCGGCGTCGACGGGTGTCCCGCAGGCTGGTTCTTCGTCGCTCTGGAACCGTCCGGTCGATCCCGTTGGGGCCGGGTTCGCACGCTCGCCAACCTGGTAGCCGAAACGAGCGAGCCCGCCCGCGTCTTCGTCGACATCCCAATCGGACTGCTGGACGGGCCTGGGCCGCGCGAGTGCGATCGGATGGCCCGCTGCGAACTCGTTCGCCGGGCGAGCAGCGTGTTTCCGGCCCCGGCGCGTGCCGTGCTGGCCGCAGCCGACTACGAGGACGCCAAGCGCCTCAGCCGCGAGGCGACCGGCAAGGCACTGAGCAGGCAGGCGTTCGCCATCCTGGACAGGTGCCGCGAGGCCGATCGGCTGCTGCGCGGCGACGCGAAGGCGCGGCGGATCGTTCGCGAGATCCACCCGGAAGTCTGCTTCTGGGCGTTCGCCGGGGGGCGCGCGATGGAGCACAACAAGAAGAAGGCGGAAGGCTTCCGGGAACGCATCGAGCTGCTGAAGCGGATTCGGCCTTCCGCCGAGCGGGAGATAGAGGAGATGCTGCGGCAATTCAGGCGCAGCGATGTCGCCCGCGACGACGCGGTCGATGCGCTGGCCGCAGCGCTGACGGCGTCGGCGCCTGCAGCAGCGCTGCGGACCCTCCCGCCGCAGCCGCAAGTGGACCGCGCGGGACTGCGCATGGAAATGGTCCACGTCGAGCCCGGCACGATGTGAGCCCGGCTTCGACTTCCAGAATCAGTACTTCGGCAGCGACGGGTCGACGGCGTCGATCCAGCGCAGGATGCCGCCGCGCAGGTTCTTCGCCTGGCCGAAGCCGGCGTCGCGGAGCAGCTTGACCGCCTTGGCGCTGCGGGCGCCCGACTTGCAGTGGACGATCATCTCGCCGCGTCCCTCGAGCTCGTGGAGACGGCTGGGGAGATCGCCGAGCGGAATGAGCGTCGAGCCGGGGATGGCGCAGATCTGGTACTCCTGCGGCTCGCGGACGTCGAGGATGAAGACGCCGTCGCGGCTGTCGATGCGCGCCTTGAGCTGCTCGACGGTCGCGTCGTCGTCCGCGCCCGCGGACGAGTCGGCGGCCGGGGCCGCGGGCGTCACGCCGCAGAACTGCTCGTAGTCGATCAGCTCCGTGACGCTCGGGTCGTCGCCGCAGACGGGGCAGTCGGGATCCCGGCGGAGCTTGAGCTCGCGGAAGCGCATGCGGAGCGCGTCGTAGACGAGGAAGCGGCCGACGAGCGGCTCGCCGACGCCCATGATGAGCTTGACCGCCTCGGTCGCCTGGATGGTGCCGACCACGCCGGGCAGTATCCCGAGCACGCCCCCCTCGGCGCAGCTCGGCACGAGCCCCGGCGGCGGCGGCTCGGGATAGAGGCAGCGGTAGCACGGCCCGTCCTTGGCGGCGAACACGGAGGCCTGCCCCTCGAAGCGGAAGATGCTGCCGTAGGCGTTCGGCCTGCCCAGCAGCACGCAGGCGTCGTTGACGAGATACCGCGTCGGGAAGTTGTCGGTGCCGTCGACGATGACGTCGTAGCCGCCCAGCACGTCGAGCGCGTTGCCCGACGAGAGCGCGACCTCGTGGGTCTCGACGTGCACCTCGGGATTGATCGCCTGCAGGGTGTCGCGCGCCGACTCGAGCTTCGGCCGCCCGACGTCCGGCGTCCCGTGAATCACCTGCCGCTGCAGATTGCTGTAGTCGACCACGTCGAAGTCGACGATGCCGAGCCGGCCGACGCCGGCCGCGGCCAGGTACATCGCCACGGGCGAGCCCAAGCCGCCGGCCCCGATGCAGAGCACGCTGGCCGCCTTCAGCTTGAGCTGCCCGTCCATGCCGACCTCCGGCATGATCAGGTGGCGGCTGTAGCGGGCGACCTCCTCGTTGCTGAGCGCCGGCGGCGCCGCGACGGTCACGACCCCACCC
>CAZMWA010000104.1:0-12590 GCA_964569405.1 uncultured Vicinamibacteraceae bacterium
TGCTCACGGGCTCCCGGTCCAACTTGACAACGGGCTGCATCGCACCAATGCAAAGGCCGACCTCAATGCCGGGTGGCCCTCCACTGTACGCCCGTTTCATCCTTCAGGGTGTCCGCCGCAGGCGGGCATGGCCAACTTGACGGTTGGGATCGACCGCCCGGCGCGCGCGACGATCAGGGATTCCTGATGGTGCAGGTCATGGAGACGTGGCTGCTGGCTGATCGGGAGGCGTTGAGGACATACTTCGGCGCGCGGTTTCGCGGAAACGCACTTCGGCAGTGGTCCGCGCTGGAAAACGTGGCCAAGCGTGACGTTCTCGATGCGCTTGGCCGTGCGACAGCTGCGTGCCCGCGACCCTACACCAAGGGCGCCGTTTCGTTCGAACTGCTCGAACGGATCGATCCCGCTCAGGTCGAGACCGAATGTCCGCATGCAGGGGTGCTGTTGAACTGCTTGCGAACCCTCTGAACGGGTGCAGGTGATTGCGGAACTCGTGGACGTCCTCGATCCTGGGTGATTCGGCCTGCGGGACTGACCAGTCGTCAGCGCTGCGGGAGCGCGAAGGTCACGAGCATGTTGCTCGTCCCGCTGGGCGCTTCGAGGTCCGGCGCGTAGTTCGACAACCTGGACATGTTGAGACCGCCGCCGACCGGGACGGTGAGATACTGCCGGCCGCCGACGGCGTAGGTGACCGGATACCCGGTAATCTGGCTGCCGAGGATCGTTTCCCACAACACCTCTCCGGTCTCCGCGTCGAAGGCGTGGAAGCGGCGATGGAGGTCGCCGAAGAAGACGACGTTGCCGCCCGTCGCGAGCGTCGACCCGGCGTTCGGCGCGCGCTGCGTGTAGCGCCAAGCTTCGCGTCCCGTCGCGATGTCGATGGCCCGAATCTCGGTCAGGTGGCCGTCTTCCTCGAAGCCCGGTTCCGGGATCGTGAAGCGCGGACCTGTTCCCGAAACCGTCCGCTCGTTGGCGGTCTGGTTCAGACACGCCCGATTGATCGGAATGTAGAGCAGCTTCGTCAGCGGGCTGTACGACCACGACCACCACCCCTTCACGTTGTGCCCGCAGATGATGAACTGCTGCCCCAGCTCCCTCGCGACCAGGTCCATGTTGATGAAGACCTGGCCTGTCTCGGGATCGATGTCGCTGATGACGAACCGCTCCGTGCTGGTGTAGGGGAACGGCGTGGCCCACAGGAACTCGCCGGTCTCGCGGTCGAGCACGAACAGGCCGCCGGGCTCGCCCATGGTTACCACGACCTTCCGCTCCTCGGCCGTCCCGGCGATCTTCGGGTTGATCCACATCACCGCGTCCGGGTCGGGGTTCACCACGGTGTCGATCAGGGTCCGTTCCTGCACGAAGTCCATGTCCCAGTCATCGCAAGGCAGGTGCTGGTAGTACCACTCGAGCTCGCCGGTGTTCACATCGAGGGCCACGGTCGAGTTGGAGTAGAGCTCGCACGGCGTGCCGTCTCCCACATCCCACGTGCCGCGACGCATGATCCGCGTGAACGGCAGGGGCACCGCGATGCCCCAGTAGGCGAGGCCGAGGGCCGGATCGTAGCTTCCGGGGACTCCCTAGGGGGATACGTGCCCGCGCCGGGAGGTCGGCACGTTTCCCCAGGTCTGGCCTCCGGGCTCGTCCGCGCCGGCCGCCGTGTACATGCGCCACAGCTCGGTGCCGTCGTTCGAATCGTGCGCGGCGATGAAGCAGCGCGACGCAAGGTTGGCCGAGCTGCAGGCGCGACCGCTCAGCACCTTGCCCTCGAGCACCGTCGGCCCCGAGGAGTGCGTGATGCCGTCACGGTAGTCGGCCAACTGGCTCTCCCAGGCCAGCTCGCCGGTCTGCGCGTCCAGCGCAATGAGGTGGGCGTCTGCCGTCAGGTGCAGGATGTGGCTGCCATAGATGGAGATGTTCCGCGTCCGGTTTCCCACGCTCGCGTACTGACGGAGATCATTGGGAGCCTGGCGCGTGAAGTCCCAGATCATGTCGCCGGTCGTCGCATCCAGGGCCTGCAGATGGTCGCTGCCGGCATGGGCGACGTACATCACGCCGTCGTGAACGAGGGGGCGGATCTCCTGTGGACCGGCATCCATCGCCCGTATCCAGACCAGTTGCAGTTGGTCGACGTTCTCGCGCGTGATCTGGTCCAGAGGGCTGTACCCGTGAAAGTCGTACGTGCGATGGATCATCAGCCAGTCGTCGGGATCGGGGTTGAGCAGCATCGCGTCCGTGACGGGCGTGAACGGTCTCACTTCACGGGTCGTGGTCCGGTTCCGGGAAGTCGTTTCGTCCTGCTGGGCGCCCATGTCCGCCGGGAAAGCGAGAAACATCAGGACCAGGACCACGCTCGAGACGACCGCGTGCAGCTTCGCCATCTTCGTTCCTCCTGCGAGAATCCATTATCGGCCCATTGGCCCTGGAAAGCGACACTGGCCGGCGTCGTCGAGCTGCAGCGGCCCGCTCCGCGCCCCCTGTCCCGGTGTTACAGGCGGAACAGCCGGTTGATCTTGACGACGAAGCCCCGGTTGCGGAGGAAGGTCGAGCGGTCGGGCCGCAGCCCGAGCGTGTCGCGGTCTTCCGTGTAGACGACGAACAGCTCGCTGCCGGGGCTGTACTCCCAGCGGAACCTGAGGTTCGCGCCGACCGTTTCGGTGCTCGAGTTGTACTGCAGCAGCCCCGCGAAGAACATCCGCGGCGTGAACGTGTAGTTGATGCGCGCCACGGTCAGATCGGTGCGGAACGAGCCCTGGGGCAGATCGATCCAGTTGAACGAGACGGTCGGCTCGATGGACAGATGCCGGGTGAGCTCCACGTATCCGGCGCTGAAGTCGACCGAGGTGATGTCCCCGTTGAAGTAGCCGCCCCGGCGCACCGCCACCTGCCCGTTGGCCCGGTGCTGCTGGCCGAGCAGGTAGGTCAGCGAGTACTCGGTGAAGTCGTAGCCGCCGACCGGCAGCGTCACGTCCTTGGCGGGCGAGAACGGCTCGCGCAGCAGCTCGTAGTTGTCCATCCTGGTGAGGGTCAGCCGGTCGCCGTTCTCGAACTCCATCTCGCCGCCGAGGATGAACCTGCGCGTCTCGAGCTGCGACGTATCGGCCGTCAGGGTGTAGTCCAGGTTGCCGCCGGTCCGGAACTGGCGGATGGCGTCGATGTCGGGACGCGGGCTGATGCGCCACTGGAGGGTGGACTGCCGGAAGTTGTCGCGCCGGACGAACCCCACGTCGGGGATGAAGTTGTCCTCGACCAGCAGGTGGTTGACCATGATGCCGAACAGGTCGCCCGTGTAGTCGAACTTCCCTTGGTAGCTCAGGTTCCGGTCCTGGTAGCCCGGCGTGTCCGTGCGGGCCGCGTACCCCAGGAAGTGGATGTTGTCGTGGAAGCTGAACGTGCCGTCGACGCCGTAGGTGCGGGCGGCCCCGGGGCCGTGCGTGGAGACCGAGCGGTTGGTGAAGAGGGCGCCCACGCTGCTCCGGCGCAGGATGTCGCGCTTGATGCGCGCGACGGTGAAGTTGGTCTCCACGGCGCCCGAGACGGCCTCCCGGTCGGTCTGGATGCTCAGCGCGCCGACGTCGAAGTCGCCTACCTTGCCGGTGAGGCGCCCGCCGCCGACGATGGGCACGACGTGGTTGGCCTGCAGGCCGATGCGGCGGCTGTAGAACAGGATGGGGGAGTTGGGGTCGCGGAACCCGCCGCCGCCGGAGACGGCCGCCCCGGTGGCGAACTCGAAGATGCCCCGTCCCTCGAGGAAGAACTCGCGCTTCTCGGGGAAAAACAGGTTGAACCGGGTGAGGTTCACCTGCTGCTCGTCGACCTCGACCTGCGCGAAGTCGGTCCGGTAGGTGAAGTCGGCGGTCAGGTTCTGCGTGAGGCCGATCTTCACGTCCAGGCCGCCGTTCCCCGAGCGGGTGTTCTCCCGGGCCGGGCTGGCCTCGAGGTCGGTGACGACGCCGCCGATGGCGTACGGCTTGATCTCGATCGTACGGCCCCCCTGCGGCGCCTCGAGGCCGACGAGCGTGGCCGCGTCCGACACGCGGAAGATGCCGGCGATCGCCCCGCCGCGCACGACGGCGGAGATGGGGAGCTGCGTCAGGTAGGCGCCCTCGTTCTTGCGGCGCACGACCCGCCGCATCTGGAACCCCCACACCTGCGCGGCGCCGGGGCGGTAGCGGAGCGACTTGAACGGGATCTCCATCTCGGCGGTCCAGCCGCCCTCGAAGCGGCCGGTGCGGACGTCCCACACCGGATTCCAGTCGCTGTTCGGGTTGCCCTCGTTGGTGATGGCGAAGTCGGCCCGCGCGCCCAGCGGGTTCGTGTAGAAGGCCACGCCGTTGCGCCGGTCGTAGAAGGTGTCGAAGATCACGGCCACGGTGTCGTTCTGCCGTAGTTGCGGCGTGTCGCGGCGCATGTCGTTGGCGACCCATTCGGCGGGCGGCGCCGAGTCGTGGGCGCGGACGCCGACGTAGATGTTCTCGTCGTCGAACAGGAGCCAGGCCTCGGTCCGCTCGGTGGCCGGGGCGCCCTCGTCCGGCACCTGCTGGATGAAGTCGGTCAGGGGCGCAACGGCCTCGTAGACGCCTTCGTCCAGGCGGCCGTCCAGGCGCAGGGGTTCCGCCACCCGGACGGCGCGGACGGTGGCCCGTCCCAGCTCGTCGCGCGCCATGACCGCGGGGGGCACCGGCGGGGGCGGCCCGTCGATGGCGGGCGCACCGGCCAGGCTGAACCCGGCGCCCGCGCCCCTGCCGGCCGGTGCGCGCGGGCCACTGGGCGCCCCGGGCGCGCCGGGGCGCAACGGCTCGGCGCCACCCTGCGCCGGTCCAGCCGGCGACGGTGGCGGGGCGCGCGCCGGGACCGCCGCGTCCGGGACGCCCGGGACCAGCTCCGAGGCGAGCCGGTCCTGCAGCGCGAACAGCTCGTCGAGCGGTCCCTCGACACGCGAGCCGCGCGTCACGTCGCCGGTCGCGACCTCGATGAGCCGGCCCGTGATGACGAGGCGCCCAGCGAGCTGCACATGGCTGCCCGAGACCACCCAGCGCGCCCCGAGGCTGCGGCCGATCTCCTGGACTCGGGGGACCGCTACTGGGGTCTCGCCGCCGGCCAGTGCCGCACCGACGCGTTGCCGCGGCAGCACGTCCAGGCGCGGTGCGAGACGGCGCCCGAGGTCGTTGATCAGGGACGCCGCGATGCCGTCGCCGATCCAGTCGTGGTTCGGATCGCTGCCGAGGTTGGCGAACGGCAGCACGGCGACGGTGCCGCGCGGGGCGTCGGGCTGCGCGGGCGCGGCGGGGATGGGCTGGGCCGCCACCGGGGCGGCGGCCAGCAGGGCCACCAACGCGAGCGAGCCGCACCGGAAGGGCGTCACGACCCTGCCGCAGTCCCGTATCGCGCGAGCCCGTGCTGTGCGCGTTGCCCCGCTGCGCCCATGCCGCCAGATTGTAGCGTGTCCCCGGCCGCCGACGGGTTCGGTCGTATAATCGCAGACACGGCGGGCAGTGAGCCATGGCGCGCACAGCGCGCCTCGGCGGTAGCGGCGCGGGGCGAAGGGGTCCCCGCAAGCGGACGCCGGGGGTTCGGGGCGCAGCCCCGTCTGAATGAAGCCAGGGGGACATCCAATGGCCGTCTACGTCGTGGCGCAGGGACGCATCGAGAAGCCGGAAGCGCTGGCGCAGTACGTGGAGAAGGCGATTCCGACCATTAGCGCGCACGGTGGTCGCATCGTGGCGTTCGACGAGACGCCGGAAGTCGTCGAGGGGTCCGTGGACTTTCCACGCACCGTGATCGTCGAGTTTCCGACGCGCGAGGCGTTCCGCGCCTGGTACGACTCGCCGGAGTACCAGGCCATCCTCCCGACGCGCCTGGACGCGGCGCCCGGCACGCTGATCGTGGCGAACGGACTGGGGGCGAAATGAGATCCCATGCGACGTGGCACGGCCCGGTGGCGTGGCGCCGCGTGGTCGCGTGCGTGGCCGCCGCGCTGCTCGTGCTGTGGCTGGGCGCGGCTCCCGCCGCGGCCCAGGCCCGGGAGGCCCGCTGGATCGGCACCTGGGCGACCGGTCCCGTGTCGCTGCCGCCCCCGGAGGAAGGCGCGGCCGAGCAGGGCAACGCGCCGCCGCGCATCGCCGACCAGACCGTGCGGCAGGTCGTGCGCACGAGCATCGGCGGCTCGCGGGTGCGCGTGCTGTTCAGCAACCAGTACGGCACCGAGCCGCTGGCGATCGGCGGCGCGCACGTCGCGCTGCGCGCCGCCGGCCCCGTCATCGCGGCCGGATCCGGCCGCCGGCTGACGTTCGACGGCGAGCCGACCGCGGCCATTGAGCGGGGCGCGACGCTGCTGAGCGATCCGGTCGACCTGGCGGTGCCGCCGCTCGGCGACCTGGCGATCGATGTCTACCTGCCGGGCGACACGTGGGAGACGACGTCGCTGGCGACCACGCACGGAACCGGCCTGTCGACCACCTACCTGTCCGCGCCGGGCGACCACACGGGCACCGCGGAGCTGCCGGTCGACTCGACCGTGCTGTCGTGGTTCTTCCTGTCCCGGGTCGAGGTCGCGACCCGCACCGCCCCGGGCGCCGTCGTGACCATCGGCGACTCGATCACCGACGGCACGGCGTCGACGCCCGACACGAACAGCCGCTGGCCCGACTTCCTGGCCGCGCGGCTGGTCGCGGCGCACGGCGAGTCGGCGCCGGGCGTGCTCAACGTCGGCATCGGCGGCAACCGCGTCCTGAGCCACAACGGTGGGATGGAGACCATCCTGCGGCGCGGCGCGCCGTTCGGTCCGGACGAGCCGCGGCCGGATCCGGACGCGTTCTTCGGCCCGTCGGCGCTCTCGCGCTTCGACCGCGACGTGCTGCTCCAGCCCGGCGTCACCCACGTCATCGTCCTCGAGTCGATCAACGACATCGGTTTCGCGTTCGACAACGCCTGGCCGGCAGTCGAGGACCTGATCGCGGGGCACACCGCGCTGGTGCAGCGGGCGCATGCGCGGGGCCTGCGGATCTACGGCGGCACCCTGACGCCGTTCGAGGGCGCCCTCACGTTCTCGGAGACGGGGGAGACGAAGCGGCAGGCGTTCAACGCGTGGCTCCGCACGGAGAGTCCGTACGACGCCGTGATCGATTTCGACGCCGCCATTCGCGACCCGGATCATCCGCGGCGCATCCTGCCGGCGTACGATCCCGGCGACGCGATTCACGGCAACGACGCCGGCTACCGCGCGATGGCCGAGGCGGTCGACCTCGCCCTGTTCGCCGCGCAGCCGGTGGCCGCCGCCGGGGCCCGCTGATCGCGGCGAAGATCGCTGCCGCCCGCGCGGCAGGCGGCAGCGGCGCGAGGGAGCGGTAGCGCTGTCCGCATCCGGCCAATGCACGGAAAAGGAGGTATCCGGTGACGAAACGATGGCTCGTCTGGTGCGGTCCGCTTGCCCTGATTCCGGCGCTCCTGGCGTCGGCGGCTGTCCCGGCGGCCGCGCAGGCCCCGGCCGGCGCGGACTGGACCCTGCCCCGCACCGCGGACGGGCATCCCGATCTGCAGGGCGTGTGGGCGAACAACAACGTCACGCCGTTGGAGCGGCCGCTCGAGTGGGCCGGCAGGGCGCGCCTGAGCGCCGAGGAGCTGGCGGCGCTGGAGGCGGCCGCGGCCGAGGCGACGGATCCCGGCCGGGACGCGCTCTTCGGCGATCAGCTCGTGCTCGCCGCCATCGCCGGCGAGCAGGCCACGTCGTACGATCCGACGACCGGCAACTACAACCAGTTCTGGGTGGTCGAGCGCGACTTCAACGACCGCACGTCGCTGGTGGTCGAGCCGCCGGACGGCCGGATCCCAGCCCTCACGCCGGCGGCCCAGCGGCGCATGGCCGAGCGGGCCGCGCACCGCGTGGCGCATCCGGCCGACACCTGGGAGGACGTGCCGCTGCAGGAGCGCTGCATCACGTACGGCGTGCCGCGGCTCGGCGCCGGCTACAATAGCTACTACCAGATCTTCCAGACCGCCGGCCACGTGGTCTTCCTGATGGAGATGAACCACGACGCGCGCATCATCCCGCTCGACAGCCGGCCGCAGCTCGCCGCCGGGGTCCGGCAGTGGCATGGCGACTCGCGCGGCCGCTGGGAGGGCGACACGCTGGTGGTGGAGACGACCAACTACTCGCCGAAGAGCGACTTCCGGGGGGCGGCGGACAGCCTGCGCGTCGTCGAGCGCTTCACGCGGACGGGGCCCGACACGCTGGAGTACGCGGTCACCATCGACGACCCGACCACCTGGATCCGGCCGTGGACCGCGTCAATCCCGCTGCTGCGCAGCGAGGACGCGCTCTACGAGTACGCCTGTCACGAGGGCAACTACGGGATGGAAGGGATTCTCGCCGGCCACCGCGCCCAGGAGCGGGCGGCGGCGGCCGGCGATCGGTAGCGGGACGGGGCCGGCGGCTAATTGCCGCTGGCCTCGAGCTCGTCGACGATCACCTGGATGTTGCGCCGGACGCCCGCCGCGTTGGGCGCATCGTAGTGCGCGTAGGCCGCCGGCAGCGACCAGCCGGCCGCGATCTCGTCGACCGATTGGCCCTCGGCCCGGCCGTCCCGGACCACCTGCAGGAAGTCGCGGTTGAAGGCGGCCCACTCGTTCAGGTCGGCCCACGTCATCTGCGAGCTGTGGCCGGTGATGATGGTGTCGATGCCCTCGATGTTGTCGTGCGCTCCCTGCAGCGTGTCGGGGATGGCGACGCCGCTGCCGCCGTTGGCGGCATCGAGGAACGGCACCCGCTGTCCCAGGAAGACGTCGCCGGCATGGAGCGTCCGCAGCGCCGGGAACGCGACCCAGGCGTCGCCGCCGGTGTGGCCGCGGCCGAAGTAGTAGAGGTCGACCCGGTCGTCCCCGCTGCCCAGCGACATCCGGTCCGAGAAGGTGGTCGTCGGCAGTCCGTGCCCGTTCGAGGCCCGGAACACGTTGGCCGGCGGCTCCGTCCGGCCGGTGTAGGGCCGCATCACCTCCATGTTGGCCTTCGTGTTCTCGTGGGTCACGACCTGCACCGTCTCCGCGAAGGCCACGTTGCCGCTCACGTGGTCGTGGTGGCTGTGCGTGTTGATGAGCGTCGTCACCGGCTTGTCCGTCAGCTCGCGGATCTGGGCCAGGATCGGGTCGCCCCAGCCCGGGTTCTTCGTGTCGACGACGACCACCCCGTCACTCCTGATGAACACGGCGGTGTTCCCGCCGCCGCCCTGGCCCCTGAGCACGTACAGGTTGTCCTGGAGCTGCTCGACCTCGATCTCCATGGCGTCCTGCGCGGCCACCACGGCGAGCGAGACGGTGCCGATCCCGATCAGCAGAGCGAGAACGATGCTGCGCTTCATGTCATGCCTCCTCGCGGACGCGGCCGGCCGCCGTCGTTCGGCATCGGCTGCCTGCTTCCGTGCCCCTGCCCGCGTGTCGGCGCAGTATAACAGTCCGTAGGCGGACCCCTATGCGAGCGATGTCGATCGGCAGGCTGGAGGCGATTTTCCAGCGCTCGGAGCGGGCACTGGCGCACGGCGTGCCGATCCGCAAGACGAGCGCGGGCATCTGGGTGCCGTCGCCGATCCCGATGATCGCGGCGGCCGTCTCGTCGCTGAAGGAGCTGGGGCTGCTCGGCCCCGAGGCGGCCGGGAGGACGGTCCTGGACGCCGGCATGGGCGACGGCCGGGTGGCTGCCGTCGTGGCGGCGCTCGAGCCGTCGCACGCCGTGTACGGGATCGAGCGGGATCCGGTGCTCTACGCCCGGGCCGCGCAGAACCTGCGCCGGGTGCTGCGGATCGCGCGCGGCCGGCCCCGGGTGCAGCCTGTCGAGGGCGACTACTGCGACGTCGCCACCTACGCGTCGTGCGGGCTCGATCTGCAGACGGTCGGCGTGGTGGTCAACTATCCGGACGGCAACCAGGAGCGCCTGGCGCGCTTCATCGCCGCGCACGCCGGTCCCGGCGCCAGCCTGTGCCTGTTCACCCACGACCGCGCGCTGCGGATAGACGACCTGGTCCTGCGCGCCGAGCGGGACCTGCCTGCGGAGTACGGCCCGGACTGGCGGCTCGCCGTCTACCGCGGCCGCCCGGGCGCCAGTAGTCTCCGGTGAAACCCCGCGCCGCCGATCGGCGGGTCGCGCCGTGGGCGGCGGAACTTGCTTCCAACCGACGTCGTAGGGGACTATTGCCCTTTGCCGACAAAAGTGTACTGGGAGGATTCGGATATGAACCGTCGATGCCACGCCGCGCTGGCGACCGCGTTCGCGCTCGCCTGCCTCGTTCCCGGAGTCGCCGTCGCACAGGTCGAGACCGAGCCGCGCGCCGGCTGGACCGCGCCGCGGACGCCCGAGGGCGTCCCGGACCTGCAGGGCACCTTCACGTTCCGCACCATCACGCCGATGCAGCGCCCCGAGCAGTTCGAGGGTCGGGCGACGCTGTCGCGCGAGGAGGCCGCGGAGTTCGAGGCGTCCGAGAACACGCGCCTCAATCGGGACCTGTTCGACCCGATCGCGGGCGCGCCGAGCGCCGGCTACGCACCGCGGGCCGAGGGCGGCGTCCTGTCGTACAACGAGTTCTGGTACGAGCGCGGCGTCGAGCTGACGCGCGACAAGCGCACGTCCCTGATCGTCGATCCCCCCGACGGGCGCATTCCGTACACCGACGAGACGCGCGAGAGCATCCGCGTCACGCGCGCCAATCTGAGCGCCGGGTTCGCCGATTCGTATACCGACCGGAGCCTCGCCGACCGCTGCCTCATGGGCTTCAACTCGGGCCCGCCGATGGTGCCGAGCGCCTACAACAACAACGTCATGATTCTCCAGACGCCGGGGCGGGTGGTCATCTACAACGAGATGGTCCACAACGCCCGGATCATTCCGACCGACGGCAGCGCACACGGTGACCTGCGCCAGTGGGTGGGCGACTCGCGCGCGCGTTGGGAAGGCGACGTGCTCGTCATCGAGACGAAGAACTTTCTGCGCGAGACCGCCTTCCGCGGGTCGACAGCCGACACGCAACTGGTCGAGCGGCTGTGGCGGGTCGATCCGGACACCGTCCTGTACGAGTTCACGGTCGACGATCCGAACTCGTTCACGCGTCCGTGGACGGCGCTGTTCCCCCTGAGGCGGACCGACGGGCCGTTGTTCGAGTACGCCTGCCACGAGGGCAACTACGGCCTGGAAGGCATTCTGGCCGGGGCGCGGAACAAGAACACCCAGGCCGTCGAGGGGTCACGATAGGTCTCTCCCTACCGTCCGGCGCGCACGCGTGGGGTGCGGCCGTGCTGGCGGTCGTCGCGGCTGCCGCCGGCGCGCCGCAGCCTGCGGCCGCTCCCGGCGGGGTCGTCGCCTACGAAGGCGCGCGCCTCATCACCGGTCTGCCCGCCGCGCCCATCGAGGACGCGGTGCTGCTGGTCGCGGACGGGGTCGTCACGGCCGTCGGCGCGCGGGGCGAGCTGACGCCGCCGGCGGCCGTGCGGCGCGTCGACCTGTCGGGCCGGACGGTGATGCCGGCCCTGGTCAGCCTGCACGGGCACGTGGGCTTCCAGGACGGTCCGAGCTACGCCGCCGGCAACTATACGCGCGCCAACATCATCGATCATCTCCGGCGCTACGCCTACTACGGCGTCGGCACGATCGTCTCGCTCGGGACGGACGCGGGCGATGCCGTGTTCGACATTCGCGGCGAGCAGGCAACGGCCCTGGCTTCCACGGCGCGGCTGCGCACGGCCGGACGGGGGCTGGCGGCCCCGAACGCCGGCCCGGGAGCGCTCGCCCTGCGCGGTTCCGCCTACGGCGTGACCAGCGCGGAAGAGGGCCGCCGGTACGTCGCCGACCTCGCCGAGCGCGCCGTGGACGTGGTCAAGATCTGGGTGGACGACCGCGGCGGCACCGTGCGGAAGCTCGAGCCGGTCCTCTACCGGGCAATCATCGACGAGGCCCACGCCCGCGGTCTGCGCGTCGTGGCGCACGTCTTCTACCACGACGACGCGTGGGAGCTGGTGCGCGCTGGCGTGGACGGCTTCGCCCACCTCGTGCGCGATCGCGAGATGGACGACGCGCTGATTGCTGCCATCGTCGAAGGGGACGTGTTCGTCATGCCGAACCTGGGCGTGTCCGAGCGCCGGATGCACGGCGGCGCCCCCGGCTGGCTCGACGATCCGTTCCTGGCCGCGAGCGTGCCGGCCGCCGTCCGCCGGCGGGCGGCGGATGCGCTGCGCGCGCCGGAGGCCGACGCGGCGCGTGCGAGGCAGCGCTACGGCGCGATGGAGCGCAGTCTGAAGAAGCTGGCGGCCGCCGGCGCGCACGTGGTCCTGGGCACGGATTCCGGGGTGCGGGACCACTTCTTCGGCTACGCGGAGCAGCGCGAGCTGGAGCTGATGGTGGCGGCCGGCCTGACGCCGGCCCAGGCGCTCGTGGCGGCCACCAGCCGCGCGGCGGAAGTCCTGGGTCTCGACGACGCCGGCAGCCTGGCGCCCGGCAAATCGGCCGACTTCCTCGTGCTGGACGCCGACCCGCTTGACGACATCGCGAACACGCGGCGCATCGCGGACGTCTACCTGCGCGGCGCCCGCGTCGACCGGTCGGCGCTGCGAGC
>CAZMWA010000105.1:0-10798 GCA_964569405.1 uncultured Vicinamibacteraceae bacterium
TGGCAGCGGACGCAGTACTGGTCCAGCAACGCCCGCGCGGACGAGGCGGCCGGAGCAGCCGCCGCAGGTGCTGCCAGGCACAGGACGGTCGCCGCAGCCGCGCCGCCAGTCAGCCAACGCGTTTCCATGCGCACCCCCGGCTTCCGCCGCAGCACGGATCTTAACATCGCGGGTCCCGCCGCCCGCGACCTATTGTTCGGATTCTTCCGGAGGCGCCGGCAGCCGGTACGCCAGCAGCGCGCCGCGGCTCGGCAGCGCGATGTGCTGCCGCCCGTTCGCCAAGTACGTCATCGGCGAGCCGGTGACCGGACCCGGAACGGGCACGGCGCCGACCTCCCGCCCGGTCGCCTTGTCGTAGGCGCGCAGCCTGGTCTCGGGCTCGCCGGCCGCTCGGGTGACGGCGCCGGCCTCCGCGGCGATCAGGAGCGTGCGCGTCACGAGCGTCGCGACGCGGCCGGCGCGTCCGGTCCGGGGCAGCTCGACGCCGGCCAGCAGCGGGTGGTTCCGCACCTCGTCCGGCGTCGTCCCGTGCGGAATCTGCCAGGCGATCGTGCCCGCGTCGAGGTCGAAGGCGGTAATCCGCCCCCAGGGCGGCCTGACCAGCGGCAACCCCTCCACGGTCAGCGCGCCGCCGCCGCCCGCGCCGATCGGCGCGGGGCCGCTCTCGATGTTGCCGGAGACGTAGGCCATGTCGCTCGCGTCCGGATCGGGCGGCACGAGACCGCGCGAGCCGATGTTCGTCGACGAGAACAGGTACAGCCGGTTCGACTCGGGATCCAGCGCACCGCCGGGCCAGTTCGCGCCGCCCTGCTCGTAGGGCAGCATCAGCACGGCCAGCGGTCCCCCGGGCCGGCTGAGAATCGGCGGCGAGAAGAGCGGCCCGAAGGCGTAGCGCGACGCCAGCTCCCGGGCGGCGGCCGCGATTTCCGGCGTCAGGTCGATGAGGTCGGCGGGCGTCACGCCCTGGCGCTCGAACGCCGGCGGCCGGGTCACGAACGGTTGCGTGGACGAGTACCACTCCCCCGGCACGTCGCCCCGCGGGACCGGACGCTCCTCGATGGGCCACACGGGCTCGCCCGTGACCCGATCGAGCACGTAGAGCCAGCCCTGCTTGGAGGGCTGCGCGAGCGCCCTGATCCGCCGGCCGTCGACCGTGATGTCCGCCAGGATCGGCGCGCAGGGGATGTCGAAGTCCCACAGCCCGTGATGCACGAGCTGGAAGTGCCAGCGGCGCTCCCCGGTCCGCGCGTCGACGGCCACCAGCGACTCGGAGAAGAGGTTGTCGCCCGGCCGGTGCCCGCCGTAGTAGTCCCCGGTGGGCATCTCCACCGGCAGGTAGACGAGCCCCAGCTCCGCGTCGGCGCTCATCTGGGTCCAGACGCCGGTGTTGCCGGCATCTCTCCACGAATCGTCCAGCCAGGTCTCGTTGCCGACCTCGCCCGGAAGTGGAACGGTGTGGAAGATCCACAGCCGCTCGCCCGTCCGCACGTCGTAGCCGCGCACGTAGCCCTTCACGTTGCGGCGGCTCGGCGGGGCGGCGCCGGCGCCGTGCATGGCGCCGATCACGACGACGTCGCCGACCACGATGGGCGCGGCCGTCAGGCCCACCTCGCCGCTGATCGGGTCGATCGCCTGGTCCATGTTCCGCTTCAGATCGACGATGCCGCCGTCGCCGAAGGCGGGAATCGGCTGCCCGGTCGCGGCATCGAGCGCCACGAGCTGGTAGCCGAGCGTCACGTACAGGATCCGCGCCTCGCTGCCGTCGCTCCAGTACGCGAGTCCGCGGCTCAGCGGTATCGGCGCCGCGCGGGCGCGGTCGCCCTCGTCGAGATGGTGGCTCCAGAGGAGGCGGCCGGTGGCCGCGTCGACGGCGACGGCGGGACGGCCCGCGGCGCCCGTGAAGTACAGCACGCCGCCGACCATGAGCGGGGTGGCGCGGCGCGGCCCCAGCCCGTCGCGGTCGAAGCGCCACGCCAGCTCGAGGCTGTCGAAGTTGCCGGCGGTGATCTCCGCGAGCGGCGCGTAGCGCGTGCTCGCCAGGTCGCCGCCGTAGGTCGGCCACTCGCCGCGCGGCGCGCCGGTCTGCGCCTGCGCGGGCAACGCCGCGCACAGCAGCAGCGCCGCCAGCCGCGCCGCGCGAGCGTCCGCGCGCCAGGCGTCGGTGCGCACGACGGCCTACTGCTGATCGTTCGTCCGCCGCCTGGCCTCCCGCTCGGCGACGATCCGCTCGTAGTCCTCCTGCGTCAGGTAGGTGACGTTCACGTGGGCGTGGTACATGTCGTCGTAGCTGCGCTGGCCCCAGCCCACCCACTGCCGCGGATCGGGGTTGTTGCGGTTGGCGGCCGTGTTGTCGTGCCAGGCGGTGATGCGGACCACGGTGCCCGCCGGCAGCACCGGCGCCGAGTCGTCCGTGTAGACGTAGTTGACGTGCCAGTTGAAGTCGAAGTCCTCGACGTGGCTCAGCGTCTCCACGCGGCCGTCCGGCAGGATTGCCGTCATCGACATCGACTTGCCGCGGATGTGCATGTGCGGCTGGTAGTTCTCGAGCCGGGCCGGCGCCGGCAGCGGGATGTAGGCGTGGTGCACGGTCACCTTGCCGGGCGGCAGGTCCATGGCCTGCTGCGACTGCTGCGCGCCCATCGCCTGACCGTAGACGCGGTACTTGGGCACGAAGCCCCGCGGATAGAACCAGACGCCCACGTCCGTCTGCGCCACCACCTCCTCGCCGACGGAGTGGTAGTGGTTGTCGAACGTGAATCGCGCTCCCGCCTTGAGCAGCTTCCCGGTGTTCTCGCGGAACACGTCGCCGATCTTGCCGATGGCGAACTCGCTGAAGTAGCTGCCCCGCGGGGTGACGTCGACGGCGGCGACGTGGTCCCCGGGCGCCTCCTCCTGCAGCAGGTACACGTTGGAGTGGTGCGTCACGCGCCGCGCCTCGATCGTCGGGCGGATCTCGATGCCGGTCGCCCAGCGGTCCTCCGTGAGCCCGGTCTCGACGACCGGCTGCCACCACTGGTCCTGCCCCTCGGCGCTCTGGGTCCACGGCGGCGAGGTAACGACCAGGTCCGGCGGGCGGCCGTAGCGCGCCTCGAGGCGCCAGATGTCGTCGGCGGGCCATTCGACCGGGGGCGGCATGTCCGCGGGATTGCCGCGCGGCGCGCCGGCGTCGACCCAGGCCACGATCGTGTCGATCTCCGCCTCGGTCAGCGAGATGTCGTTCTCGAACGCCTGGATGCCGATCGTCTTGTCGATATGCCACGGCGGCATCGAGCGCTCGGCCACCTTGGTGCGGATCGACCGCGCCCAGGGGCGGACCTCCTCGTAGGTCACCAGCGACATCGGCGCCATCTGACCTCGCCGATGGCACGTCTGGCAGCGCTGCTGCAGGATCGGCGCGACGTCCGCGCCGAACGTCGGCGCCGCCTGGGCGAACGCCGGCGCGGGCGAGAGCGGAACGAGGCCGGCCGTGAGGCCGCACGCGATTGTCCAACCGAGCGCCGTCTTGCTCATCACCATCTCCTTGGGCCTACCGTGCCTGGCGTACGTCCACGGTGACGTACCCGTTGGTCCAGCAGCAGAAGAAGCCGCCGGCCATCACCGCGCGCTGGCCGCCCGACTCGTCCCACACGAGGGCGCGCAGCACGTACTCGCCCGGCGCCTCGAACGTCGCCGTCGTCGTCGCGCTGCCGGCCGCGTCGAGCGCCGGCTGCTGCTCGCTGAAGGACACCGGACCGGGGCCGCGGTACTTGCTCCAGCCCACGCCGCGCTGCCAGGGCATGCCGCCGCGGGCGCGCGAGATGCCGTCGTCGCTCGTCCAGACCGACAGCGCCACGGGCTGCGACGGCGTCGTCCGGGCGCGGGCCGCGACGCCGCCCGGCCCCTGTCCCGCCTCCCCGTCCGGCGCGAACCGCAGGACCGGCGGCGTGTTGCCGTTCGTGACCTCCTTCAACGCGTCGATCCGCCACTCGGCACGCAGGTGGCCGGGAATCGCGATCGTCTCGCCGTGCGCCGTCAGCGACCAGGTCAGCTCCTGCTCACCGAAGTCCGCCGGCACGACCACGGCGAAGACGCCGGTCTGCCGGCGGGGCAGAAAGTGCGTGGGCTGCCCGCGGTCCGCCGGGCCCGGCTCCATCCGGTTATCCGCGCCGACCGGAATGTCCAGATGCTCTTCGTAGTTGCGGTTGAGGTAGCCGAACAGCATGCTGAAGCTGCCGTCCGGGTTCGGATACCAGCCCTCGAACGAGGGCGTCACGCTCTGGCCCCGCGCGTGCGGACGCGGCGCGTCGAGACGCGTGTCCTGCGCCGGCGCGGCGCCCGCGGCCAGGACCATTGCGGCGGCCGCCAGCCCGACGATTGCCGGTGCGAGATCTCTGCGCATCAGTCGATCACCCATCGCCACGTGCGCGCCGCCTGCGCGGCACGCCGCGATTGTACACCCCGGCGCACCGTGCCGGCGCGGGCCGTTGAACGGCCGGCGGGCCCGCGGGTAAGATGCGCAGTGCCGCCGGCAGCCCGCCGGCGGAGCGAAAGAAGAGAGGAAGACGAGACCATGCAGCGCACCCTGAGAATCGCCCTCGCGGCCGTGTGCCTTCTGTCCGTGGCGTCGGTCGGCGCCGCCCAGGGCGACGGCGGCACGTTCACCGCGCAGGACTACATCGAGATCCAGCAGCTCTACGCCAAGTACGCGCAGACCCTCGACCTCGGCGACCCCGAAGGCTGGGCCAACACGTTCACGCCCGACGGCGTCTTCGGCGAGACCGTCGGTCACGATGCCTTGAAGGCTTTCGCCGCGGGCTTCTTCACCAACTTCGACGGCGCCGCGCGCCACTGGAACAGCCAGTTGATCGTCACGCCGACGGCCGAGGGCGCGGACGGCGGCTGCTACCTGCTGCTCGTCGACACGCGGACCCAGCCCGCCGGGCTGACGGTCGCGGGCATCTACGAGGACAAGCTCGTCAAGACGCCCGCCGGCTGGCGCTTCCAGGAGCGCGTGTTTACCATCGACCAGGTGCCCGCCAGCGATCAGTAGCAACGTTGCCGCCACGCCGCACGCCGCGGTGTGGCGGCGTCTTCCCCCCGGCCGGTCACGGTAGGGCCGCTGCTTCACGGCAACTCCCCGTCGATCCCGAGCCGCTTGACCAGCTTGGCCAGTCCCTGGCGCGAGATGCCCAGCTCGCGGGCCGCCGCGGTCGGCCGCCCGTTGTTGCGGCGCAGCGCGGCGCGTACGAAACCGCGCTCGAACGTCTCGCGCGCCTCCGCCAGCGTCGGCCGGGCGTCGGCGGGCCGCTCGCGAACGGAGGCGGGCAGCAGGTCCGGGCCGACCCGACCGCGGCGCGGGGCCGCCACGACGAGTCGTGCGACGACGTTCTGCAGCTCCCGGACGTTGCCCGGCCAGGCGTAGCGGACCAGGATCTCGATGGTCGCGTCGCCCAACGTGGCGCTTTTGCCGGCGCGCTTCAACTCGCGCGCCCAGAAGTGCCGCGCCAGCAGCTCCACGTCGCCCGCCCGCTCGCGCAGCGCGGGCACCTGCAGGCTGACGACGGCCAACCGGAACAGCAGATCCTGACGAAACCGGCCGGCGGCCGCCTCGGCGGTCAGCCGGCGGTTCGTGGCAGCGATCAACTGGACGTCGACCTTCCGCACGGCGTTCTCCCCGAGACGGCGGATCTCGCCGTCCTGTATCACGCGCAGCAGCTTGGCCTGCGCGCGCGCAGATAGCTCGCCGACCTCGTCCAGGAACAGCGTGCCGCCGTCAGCGGCTTCCACCAGGCCGGTGCGCTCGCTCATGGCGCCCGTGAACGCGCCGCGGCTGTGCCCGAACAGCTCGGCCTCGAACAGCTCGTCGGTCAGGGCCGCGCAGTTGACCGCGCAGAACGGGCGCGCGTGCCGCGGCCCGCCGCGGTGGAGCGCACGGGCGACCAGCTCCTTGCCCACGCCTGTCTCGCCCTCGATCAGAACGGGATAGGGCGCCGTCGCGGCGCGGGCGATCGCCGCGCGCAAACCGACCATCTCGGGACTGCGTCCCAGCAGCGCATCGGGGCCGCTCGCCGCCGCGGCGTCGTCCGTCCACCGCACGCGCTCCTGCACCTCGGGCTCGCAGACGGCGGCCGCGACCCGCGCCAGTACCATGAGCCGATCGAGCGACTCCGGCGCACGCGTCCAGCGGATGACGAGCGCGGCCGGCCAGTTGTCGCCGTCCCGGATCGGCAGCGCTGTCCGGTACTCGCGGCCGCACACGACCAGCGGCGCGATCCGGCCGCCGCTCACCATGTCCCGGCTGGTCGCCTGCATCTGGCGCTCGACGTCGCCGGCCGACGCCAGCAGGTCGCCGCGGTCGCCCAGCCGATACACGCCCACGGCACGGGCTTCCGCCTGCTGCCGCAACGCGGAGCAGACCTGCTCGAGGATGTCGCCGCCGGCCGCCGGCATGCTCGCCCGCAGCAGCGTCGCCAGCTCGCCGGCCAGCCGGTCCAGCGCGACGCCGGCCTGCCGCCCGGGCTCCGGCGCGGGAGGCGCCGCGTCGGGGCGCCTGCTCAGCAGCGCCTGCACCTCCAGGTAGTCTTCGTGTTCGCTGCCGGCAAGGGAGTGGCGGACGCCGGCGGCGTCCGCCTGAGCCGTATCGAAGAGCAGGCGCGCCTGCTCCAGCGCGGCCCCGGCCCGCTCGCTTTCGCCCCGCTCGCGCAGCAGCTCGCCCAGCGTCGCGGCGGCGCGCGCCGCGCCCGCGTAGCGCTGCCTGCGCTCGAGCACACCGAGGGCGTCCCGCAGCATGCGCTCCGCCGACGCGTAGCGGCCGCCGCGGGCCACCGCCAGGGCATCGGCGATACGCGCCCGGGCACGCACCACCCGCCCATCATCCTCATCCGCGCGGCCGCTCGGCCGCCTCGGGGCCACGAGCGGCGACGTGCAAGAATCCGGCCCGGAGGCCCGGACCGGCGCCGGGCGTTCGCAACCCGACCGCGGCCGAGGTCAATGGACCCACGGATGGGAGATTCCTCGGCCGGACCGCCCCGGCCGGCGTGCGGGTTTGTCGATCGCCGGATGCCGGGACGCGGGAGGCGCATGGCTGCTACGATGGGTCACCCGGTCGTCGAACACTGGAGGTATGGCATGCACGCTCGACACGCAATCCTGGCCGTCGTCGCCGCCGCGCTCGTCGCCGCACCGCAGCCCGCCGGGGCGCAGTACGGCGCGGTCGACGGGGAATGGCGCAGCTACGCGGGCGACAACGGCAGCACCAAGTACTCGCCGCTGGACCAGATCGACGCCGACAACTTCAACGACCTGCGCATCGCCTGGCGCTGGCAGTCGGTCGACAGCGAGGTCGACCCCGCTGCGCTGCACCGCGGCGTTATGGGTCGGCCCGTTTCGATCAACGGCCTGCAGGCCACGCCGCTGATGGTCGACGGCGTCCTGTACCTTACGACGGCGCTGCACCAGGCGGCCGCCATCGACGCTGGCACCGGCGAGACCCTCTGGGTGCACGATCCGCAGGCCTACCGGGGCGGGCGCCCCACGCACTTCTACCGCTCGCGCGGCCTGGCCTACTGGGAGGACGGCGACGACGCGCGCATCTTCTGGGGCACGATGGAGGCATACCTCGTCGCGGTCGACGCGCGCACGGGCGAGCCGGTGCGGGACTTCGGCGACAACGGCCGCGTCGATCTCATGGAAGACGTGCCGCGGGCCGTGCGCGGCGCCACCAACCACCTGGGCCGCAACCTGGTGGGCGTGGCATCGCCGCCGGTCATCACGCGCGACGTGGTCGTGACGCCCACCATCATCTCGGACTTCGTGATCCAGAGGGAAGCGCCGCCGGGCTGGGTGAAGGGAGTCGATGCGCGCACCGGGGACGTCCGCTGGGTGTTCCGCACCGTGCCGCAGGGCGACGACTTCGGCGCCGACACCTGGCTGAACGAGTCGTGGCGCTACTCGGGCAACGCCAACATCTGGCCGCCGCTGAGCGCCGACGACGAGCTGGGCTACGTCTACCTGCCGACCGGCACCCCCACGAGCGACTACTACGGCGGCCACCGGCTGGGCGACAACCTCTTCGCCGAGAGCATCGTCGCCGTCGACGCCGAGACCGGCCAGCGCGCCTGGCACTTCCAGGCGGTCCACCACGGCGTGTGGGACTACGACTTCCCGGCGGCGCCCACGCTGATCGACATCAACGTCGACGGGCGTTCCATCAAGGCCCTGGCGCAGGTCAGCAAGCAGGGGTTCACGTACGTCTTCGACCGCGCGACCGGCGAGCCGGTGTGGCCGATCGAGGAACGCCCCGTGGAGACCGACACCGACCTCGAGGGCGAGGTGCTGTCGCCGACCCAGCCGTTCCCCACCAGGCCGCCGCCGTTCGAGTACCAGGGCATCACCATCGACGACCTGGTCGACTTCACGCCCGAGATTCGCGCGCTGGCGGTCGAGGCGGTCAGCAACTTCCGGCTCGGCCCGCTCTTCACGCCGCCGATGCTGAGCGTGGAAGGCGGCCTGCAGGGAACGATTCAGCGCCCGCACATCGCGGGCGGGGCGAGCTGGAGCGGCGCGGCGGCCGACCCGGAGACCGGCCTGCTCTACGTGCCGTCGGAGAACCGCTTCTCGGTCATCAAGTACTACACGCCCGACCCCGCGGAGGGCGGCAACCTGCGCTACACGCAGGCGGACTTCGACAGCGGCACGCAGCCGCTCATGCCGCAGGGCCTCCCGCTGCTCAAGCCGCCGTACTCGCGGATGACGGCGATCGACCTGAACGCGGGCGACCACGCCTGGATGCAGCCCAACGGCGACGGCAACCGCTTCCGCAACCACCCGCGGCTGCGCCACCTGGACCTGCCGCCCGTCGGCGGCGAAGGGCACGGCGGACCGCTGCTGACCCGGACGCTGCTCGTGAGCGCGCTCACGGCGGGCGGCTCGGACGGCGGCCCGCGCCTGGTGGCGCGCGACAAGGCGACGGGCGAGATTGTCGGCTCGATCGATCTGCCGGCCGGCGCCATCGGCACGCCGATGACCTACCTGCACGAGGGCAGGCAGTACATCGCGCTGACCATCGGAGGGGACGTCCCGGAGCTGATCGCGCTGGCGCTGAGCTCCGATTAGCGCGCCCTGCGCCCGCGGCTCAGTTGTCGGACGCGGCGCGGAGGGCGGCGTAGTGGCGCTCGAAGAAGTCCAGGCGCTCGGCCCGCACGCCCTGCCGGACCTGTACCACGTCGCCGAGCTCCATCGCGGCCTCGTCCGTCCGGGTGTAGGCCGGCCACGCCGGCAGGCCGTCGCCGTTCGGATTCCCGGTCGCGGCGAAGTTCACCCAGTAGGAGGCCATCACGTCGGAGAGTTGCCGGTCCGTGTCGCCGTAGTCCCGGTTCGCGAACCAGTACCGGCCGCCGCCGCCCAGGTTGTTGAAGACGTACGGGATCTCGGCCGTGTGATAAGCGCCGTAGCGGTCGGCGTCGGGGGCGGGCGGCACGCGGGTGAAGAAGTAGAGATAGGCCGGCGACGAGACCTGCTCCATCATCCGCGCCCAGGTCCGCATCTCCCACACGAAGCGGCCGTCGCCGCTGCTGGCGATGCGGCCCGCCGCCACGTCCGCGTCGCTGGCGGCGGGGTACGCCGCGAGATAGGCGTCGGCGAGCTCGCCGTACTCGCCGCGCGCCCACTCCCGGTACTCCTCGACCGTCGTCATCTCCTGACCGCCGGCGAGCGCCCTCAGCGCGGTCCCCTCGTCGGCGTTGGCGCCCACGATGACCGGCACGTCGTGCTGCCGGCCGGCCGCGAAGACGTCGTGGATGCCCTCGGCCAGCGCCCAGCCGTCCACGTTCGGCCGGGGCGCGGCGCCGTCCGCGGCCAGCACGTCGGCGACCGCAGCCGACCGCAGCGCGTCGAGCGACACCGCCGTCTCCGCGCCGAGCAGCGCCTCCGCGAAGCGTTCGCCCTCCGCCTCGGCGGCGTCACGCTCCGCCAGGCTGGCCAGGGGGCTGAACCCGCCCCCGCTCTGGCCGATGGCGCCCGCGAACAGACCCGCCGCCAGCGGCGTCGCCAGCAGGTAGTTGACGCTCCACGAGCCCGCGGACTCGCCGAAGATGGTGACGCGGTCCGGATCGCCCCCGAACGCCGCGATGTTCCGCTGCACCCAGCGCAGCGCCTCGATCTGATCCAGGAGGCCGTAGTTGCCGGACGCGCCGTGCGCCGACTCCTCGCGCAGGAGCCGGTGCGCGAGGTAGCCCAGGGCGCCGAGCCGATAGTTGATGGTCACCACGACCACGCCGCGCCGGGCGAGCGCCGCGCCGTCGTACGCCGCCGTCGAGCCGTCGCCCACGGAGAGCCCGCCCCCGTGAATCCAGACCATGACCGGGACGCGCTCGTCCGGCCCGGCGGCCGACCAGACGTTCAGGTAGAGGCAGTCCTCTTCCAGCCGGGTGGCGCCGGGTCCGAAGAACGGCTCCGCGTCCGACGGCACGGGCCGCGTGGGCTGCGGACATCCCGCGGGGAGCTCGTCGGCCTGGCGGACGTCGGCCCAGGCCTCCACCGGCTGCGGCGGACGCCAGCGCAGCGCGCCAACCGGCGGCGCGGCGTAGGGTATGCCCGCGTAGCGCCACACGCCGCCGTCACCCCCCGGCGCGCCGGCGATGCTTCCCCCGTCGACGGTCACGGCGCCGCCGCCGGCAGCCGCGGCAGGCGCCTCCGCACCGCCGCAGGCAACCGAAACCGCCAGGACGGCGAGCAGTCCCACCCACGCACTCGGCTTCGCGTTCATCGGCTTCGCTCCTCATTCAGATGGGGCTGCGCCCCAAGCCCCCGGCGTCGGCAT
>CAZMWA010000106.1:0-6931 GCA_964569405.1 uncultured Vicinamibacteraceae bacterium
GGGCAAAGCCCCATCTGAATTTAAAAGAACCAACTGAAGGAGAGGAAGCCGGTGATGCCCGCCAGGCCGTACTCGGACGGCAGCGGGACGTCGTCCGTGCTCTCGTCCGCGCCCATCCCGACGAAGACGCCGGCGGCAATCGCCGCGTTGTTGCCGGCCGAGTAGGCGAGACTGGGACCGAGGATCGCGCTGCGGTCGTTGAGGTTCCAGAGCCACAGCCCGGCGATGCTCCAGAGGGGGTGCAACTGGTACGCGGCCTGGACGACCGCCTCGTCCCGGCCGAGCACGAGATGCTCGCCGCGCAGGAACGTGTCGGACTCGAGCAGGTCGAGGTACTCCCCGGGATCGGCGGTGCCGAGACCGTCGCGCTGGTACTCGGCGAGGAAGGTGAGATCGTTGCCGCCCACCTGCAGCAGGCGGTCGAAGCCGATGGTGCCGCGGAACACGAGCTCGCGGCGGAGACGGCGGAGGGTCCCCTCGCCCCGCACGGCCCAGCCCCCGAGCGCGCCGGCGGCGCCGACGGCGCCGGCCGGGTCGCCGTAGAGCGCGCCGCCCCAGCCCGAGATCTCCCAGTTCCGCACGGTGGTCAGGCCGCGGGCCAGCGCCGTCCACTCCTCGCCGGCCGGCGAGCGGGTGGGACGCACGACGACGTCGATCTCGCTGAACGGGCCGGGGTAGAAGCGGGCGCGCACGGCGTCGACCCCGGCCCGGAACTCGCGGAACGGATCGACCGGGCTGAACGGCGTGAACGGGTCGCTCGGCGTGAGGAAGAGCGCCGTGCCCCACGACACCGCCTGCCGCCCGGCGCTGATCTCGAGCCGCTCGGAGGGCTCCCAGCCGATGCTGAGGCGGTCGAAGCGGTGCTGCCAGGCGACGTGCTCGCGCTCGACGAGCGTCCACTGCAGGTCCAGCCACTCGCCGCCGCCCGGGACCGCGCCGAGGCTGAAGCTCGGCAGCGCCTCGACCCGCCGCAGCGTCAGCACGTGCTCGTAGGCGGCCTCGAATCGGAACGGTCCCGCGGCGGGCTCGGTGGACAAGCGGAACCGGTTGAAGTCGCTCAGCCCGCCGCCCGCGGTGCCGGCGAGCGGGACGTTCTGCACGTAGCCCGACAGCGGCAACGGCTGCCCGAACGCGGTGCCGGAGAGCGCGGCGAGCGCCGCGACCGTCCAGGCCGCACGGACGCGGCTGGTCATTGCTTGACGACCGGCTCGATGACCGGTCTCGCGAGCGGCTTCACGAGCGCCGTTCGTCGGAGTCGATGGCGCCGTCCACCATGCGCACCAGGCGCCGCGCGCGCTCCATGACGCGGCCGTCGTGGGTGGCGAAGACGAACGTCACGCCCAGGTCGCGGTTCAGCTCGGCCATGACCTCGAGCAGCGCCTCGCTGGCCGCCGAGTCGAGGTTGGCCGTCGGCTCGTCGGCCAGCACGAGCGCCGGTCGGCTGGCCACCGCGCGCACCACGGCGACCCGCTGCTGCTGCCCGCCCGACAGCTTGCCGGGACGCCGGTCCTCCAGCCCGTCCATGCCCGTCCGCGCGAACAGCTCGCGGACGCGCGCGTGGCGCTCCGCGGCCTCGACGCCCTGCAGCAGCATCGGAAACTCGGCGTTCTCCAGGGCGGTGAGCACCGGCAGCAGGTTGTAGGCCTGGAAGACGAAGCCGACCTGCTCGAGCCGCAGCCTCGCCAGCGCCTGGCTCGTCATGCCGGTCACGTCGCGTCCCGCCACCCAGACCTGGCCCCGCGTGGGGCGCGTCAGGCCGCCGATGAGGTTGAGAAGGGTGGTCTTGCCGGACCCCGACGGGCCGGCGAGCGCGGTGAACTCGCCGCGCGCCACGGTCAGGTCCACGCCGCGGACGGCCTGCACTTCCTCGGCTTCCTGCTTGAAGATCTTCCAGACGCCGGCGGTGCGGACGGCTGCGGTCGAATCGTTCGCCATGGGGGCTCGCGGAAGGGTCGGCTAGCGGTCGAACTTCATCGCCTCGGTCACGTCGACCCGGGCCGCGCGCAGGGCGGGGTAGATCGACGCGACGGCGCCGATGCACAGGATGAACGTCACGATCTGCAGCAGGCGCCGCGCCCCGAACAGCGGGACGATGACCGGATCGATAACCGCGCCGGAGAACGTCATTTCGTCGATGTTCTCCATCATGCCGGACATGTCCAGCCCGTCGCCGAAGAAGTACCAGGTGCCGGCGAGGCCCAGCGCCACGCCCAGCAGCCCGCTGGCGGCCGACAGCGTGAGCCCCTCGACCAGCACGATGGCGCCGGTCTGGCCTGGCGTCAGGCCCAGCGCCTGCAGCACCCCGAACTCGCGGCGGCGGTGCATCACGGACATCAGCACCGTGTTGACGATGCCGAACGCGATGATGACGAACAGGAACCCGTTCGTCAGGTAGTTGCCGAAGTCGTCGATCGCGATGGCCGCCGCGAGCGCCGGGTCCGCCTCGCGCCAGCCCATGACGCGCGCGTCGCCGCGCGTGACCGGGTCCGCCAGCGCGCGTTCGAGGTGGCCCCTGACGAGCGCCGTCGCGGCGCTGCCGTCCAGCACGACGCCCACGTTGGTGACGTCGTTCTGCGAGCCGAGCCAGTCGCCCGCCGTCGCGAGCGGGATGTGGATCGTCATCTGGTCGACCGCGGGCACGCCGCTGCGGAAGATGCCCACCACCCGCAGCAACTGGCCCGCGATCTCGCGCTCGGTGTCCTGCGCCTGCACCACGAAGCGCGATCCGAGCCGCAGCTCCAGGCTGTCGACCAGCTCGGCGCCGACGTAGGCCGCCAGCCGGTCGTCGGGCTCCAGGTAGCGCCCCTCGACGATCTGATCGTCGACCATCCCGAAGCCGGTCTCGGCCACCGGATCCACCGCCACGATCTGGGCCGGCCGCGCGCCGGCGCTCGAGCTGGCCAGGCCGTTGATGCTGAGCTTCGCCGAGGTGGCGACCACGTGCGGCGCGACCTGCGGCGCGGCGAGGGCCTGCTCGGCCGCGCGCCGCACGTCGGCCGCCAGGCGATCGTCGATGCGCCGGCTGACGCGGTACTCGGGGCGCTCGACGGTGACGTGGCCGTTGCCCAGGCGCACGCCCGAGTCGATCCACTGCTCGTGGCCGCCGTCGCCGATCGTGAACGAGAAGACCAGCAGCGCGCCGCCGACGATCATCGCCGAGGCGGTCAGCACGGTGCGCCGCAGGTGGCGCCGCAGGTTGCGCATGGCCAGGACGACGAGCACGCGGGCGTGCATCTTCTGCATCCGTCTACAGTCCGGACAGGGTGTCGGCGGGCGGGACGCGCGCGGCCCGCAGCGCCGGGTAGAAGGCCGCGACCAGCGCCGTCACGAGCAGCCCGACGGTCGCCCAGCTCCAGGCCGGCACGTTGTAGCCCACGCGCAGGCTGGGCGTCAGCAGCGCGCCCTGCAGGGTGACGTTGCCGTAGAGCCACTCCAGGCTGGGCGGGGCCGTGTAGAACCAGGTCATCAACGGCGCCGTGATGGCCGTGCCCACGGCGAGGCTGACCACGCCGATCGCCAGCGCCTCGTACAGCACGGTGCCCACCACCGACCACGGCGAGGCGCCGAGCGCCAGCATGACGGCGAACTCGCGCCGCCGCTCGAACGTGGCCATGAGCATCGTGTTGGCGATGCCGAAGCTGGCAATCGCGAAGATGATGACGATGAAGATCCAGTACATCGAGTCGACCAGCGCGACGTACTCCGCGAGCACGGGATTGAGCTCCGTCCAGGACGCGACCTCGAGGCCCTGCTCCGCGGCGCCGAGGGCCGCGGCGAGGCGCGCGGCCGCCGCGCCGGCCAGCGCCGGGTCGGCGGTGGCGACCGCAATCTCGTGGATGCGGTCCGGCCCGAGGACCGCGAGCTGCTGCAGGTCGGCCAGCGGCATGACCGCCGTGTTGGCGTCGAACTCGACCAGCCCGGTGCGATAGATGCCGGTGACGGTGTAGAGGTCGTTGGCCAGCGAGCCGTCCGCGGCGGGGGCCACGACGATCAGCTCGTCGCCGACGCCGACCGCGAGCTGGCGCCCCATCTCCTCGCCGACGACCACCTCGTACGCGCCGGCGGCCGGCAGGCGGCCCGCCACCAGCGGATCGAGAAAGCGCGTCAGGGCGGTCTCGCGCTCGGGATCGATCCCCTGCAGCAGGCCCGCCGACGTCGCTTCCCCCGAGCTGACCAGCCCCCCCGCGTACACGCGCGGCGCCGCGGCCACCACGTCCGGATCGGCGTCGATCGCGCGCAGCAACGCCTCGACGTCGGCGCCCTCGCGCCCGCCGATGGTGTCGTACAGGCTGCGATCGGGCCGGTACTCGGCGTCGTGGATCTCGATCTGGCCGCTGACGAGCGAGGTGGCGTTCTCGACGAGCTCGGCCGAGATGCCCACGGCCCAGCCGACCATGAACACCACGGCGAAGTAGCCCACCCCCAGCCCGAGCGCGGTGAGCAGGGTGCGCCGCGGGTTGCGGCCGAGATTGCGCCAGCCGATGCGCCACCACGTGGACGGGTGCATGGACGGCTAGCGGCTGCGCTGCAGGTTGCGGAGCGAGAAGAACGAGCGCTCGAGGTCGACGTCGAACTCGAGCTCCTCGTAGCGGACGGTCGTCCGCTCGCCGGGCTTGTCGGCCGGGTACATGTCCATGACCGCGGGCACGAGGCGGCCGCCGAACTCGGTGAACTCCCCGTGTTCCATGGTCCGCGCCAGCTCGCCGTCCTCGTCGTAGAACCTCGTCCACAGCGGCATGTCGTCGCGCTGCCGGATGCGGTACTCGATGTGCCCCCAGACCACGGCCGCCTCGGGCTTCGGCATGAGGCGGAAGTCCCACACCGCGACGCCGTCGGGGTCGTCGCCATCGAACGCCAGCTCGATGTCGTAATCCTCGATGAGGCGGGTCTCCTTCACCAGGTCGTCGTTGGTGAAGTGCGAGCCCATCCAGGACCCGCCCATCATCGACGCCGGGATCTTGATGGTGCGGTCGACCTTCGGCAGGTAGTTCCAGATGTCTTCGTCGGCCTTGAGCGTGGCCGTCCCGGCCTCGCGCTGCGGCGCGCGCAGGCGCACCAGCGAGTAGTCGGTGCCGAGCGACCAGATCTCCATCGTCATCTGGCGTTCCCAGTGCTCGGTCACCACCTCCATGGTCGCCACGCCCTGGCTCGAATCGCCGCGCAGCAGCCGGTCGACCCGGTCGATGATGGCCAGCGCGTCCACCTGCGCCGCCGCCGGCGCGGCGAGCGCCAGCGCGGCGGCCGTGGCCGCGAGGAAGAGCACGGGCAGACGCGTCGGCAATCGCTGCATGAACACCCCCGGCTCCCTCTAGTGTACCCGGTCCGCGCCGGGGGGCGCCGCCGATCGTTGCTATCATGAGCCGGTCCCGGTCCTCGCGGGCCTTGCAGCGATGCGACGCGTCACCAGAACCGATCCCGAGCGCGGGATCGCGCGCGCGCTCCTCGCGTGCGCCTGCCTGCCGCTGCTGGTCACCGCGGCCCTGCTCGTGGTCCTGCTGCTCGAGACCGCGCAACTGCTCCGGCATGCCCCGCCGCTCGAGTTGCTGCTCGGCGCTGCGTGGGCGCCCGCCGCCGGCGGTCAGGCCGGGCTGCTGCCGCTCGCGGCGGGCACGCTGCTGGTGGCCCTGGTGGCCCTGGCGGTGGCGCTGCCGGCCGGCCTCCTGAGCGCGGTCTACCTGAGCGAGTACGCCCCGCACGCCGTGCGCCGCGCGGTCGCGCCGCTGTTCGTCCTGCTGGCCGCCGTGCCGACCGTCGTCTACGGCTACTTCGCGCTGCGCTTCGTGACCCCGCTGCTCCAGCGCGTCCTGCCGGGGCTGGCGGACGGGAACGCGCTCAGCCCGGGGATTGTCGCGGGCATCATGATCCTGCCCATGGTGACGGCGCTCGCTGTGGACGCGCTGCAGGGCGTGCCGCACGGCCTGCGCGAGGCGGCCCGGGCCCTCGGCGCGACCCGCGCGCAGGCGGTGCTGCAGGTCGTGCTGCCGGCGGCCGGCGCCGGCATTGCGGCGGCTGTCGTCCTGGCCGCCGCGCGGGCCGTCGGCGAGACGATGATCGTCGCCGTCGCCGCGGGCGGAGAGGCGCGCCTGACGGCCAACCCGCTGGGGCCGGTCGAGACCCTGGCCGCGTACATCGTGCACGCCGCCCGCGGCGAGGCGGCGCCCGGCGCACGCGACGGGCAGGCGATCTTCGCGGTCGGGCTGCTGCTCTTCGCCGGCACGTTCGGGTTGAACCTGCTCGGCCACCGGCTGCGCCGGCGCGGCGGGGAGGCGCCGCGGTGAGCGGGCCGGGGCCGGCCGCCCGCGCGGCGGACCGGCTGCTGCGCGCGGCCGGCCCGGCCGTCGCGCTGGGCGGCGCGGCGGCGCTCGCCGCGCTGCTCGCCGCCGCGGCGGCCGACGCCGGCGGCAGCCTGTCGCGGGGCTGGCCGCCCGGCCTGGCGCGCGCCCTGATCGGGAGCATGTCGCTGGCCGGGCTGGCCGGCTGCCTGGCCGTCCCGATCGGGATCGGCGCGGCCGTCTACCTCGAGGAGTACGCGCCGCGCAGCCGGCTGACGCGCCTCATCGAGATCAACATCGCCAGCCTGGCCGGGGTGCCGGCGGTGGTCTACGGCCTGCTCGGCCTGGCCGTGTTCGTCCGCGCCCTGGGGCTCGGCCGCAGCCTCGCCGCCGGCGCTGCGACGCTCGCGCTGATCGTCCTGCCGGCGGTCATCCTGTCGACGCGCGCGGCGCTGCGGGCCGTGCCGCCGGCGCTGCGCGACGCGTCCTGCGCCCTCGGCGCCACCCGCTGGCAGACCATCCGGCACCAGGTGCTGCCGGCCGCGCTGCCGGGCACGCTGGCGGGCCTGCTCCTCGCGCTCGCGCGCGCGCTCGGCGAGGCCGCCCCGCTGATCGCGCTCGGCGCGCTGGCATCGCTGCCCGCGCCCGCGCCGGGGATC
>CAZMWA010000107.1:0-10276 GCA_964569405.1 uncultured Vicinamibacteraceae bacterium
CTGGACCTGCTGCTGCCCGAGACGGACGGCATCAGACTGATGGAGCAGGTTCCCGAGCTGGCCGATCTGCCCATCATCTTCATCTCGGGCTATGGCCGGGACGAGACGATCGCCCGGGCGCTGGAGAGGGGCGCCACCGACTACGTCGTCAAGCCGTTCTCGCCGACGGAGCTGACCGCGCGGGTCAAGGCGGCCCTGCGGCGGCGCGCCGATCCGCAACCCTTCGTGCTGGGGGATCTCGCCGTCCACTACCAGCAGCGGCAGGTGACAGTGGCCGGCCGCCCCCTGGCGCTGACGGCCACCGAGTACGAGCTGCTGCGCGTGCTCGCGATCAACGCGGGGCGGGTGGTGACGCACGACTCCCTGGTGCGCCGGGTGTGGGCGGGACGCAATCGCGGCATCGGCGACGTGAAGCTGGTGCGCGCCTTCGTGAAGAAGCTCCGCCGCAAGCTGGGCGACGACGCCGGCCAGCCGGCCTACATCCTGACCGAGCGCGGGGTCGGCTACCGCATGCCCGGACCGGGTGATTGCTAGCAGCGGGCTGGAGCGGGCGGGTCCCCGCCGCGCCCGCCCGGAGTACAATGGCGGCCCGTTCGGCGGCTGGACGGCTCGGGCACGGGAGTCTGGCATGAGAATCGCAACTTCCTGGGCGGGCGCACTCCTCGGCGTGGCGGCTTCCGCGGTCGCGCTCTCGGCTGCCGGCCAGCAGCCGGGCGCGGCGGGGCCGTTCACGGGAGCACAGGCGGCGGCCGGCGGCGCGGCGTTCCAGGCCAACTGCGCGTTCTGCCACGGGCCGGATCTGTCCGGCGGACCGTACGCGCCGCCGCTCGCCGGCCCCACGTTCACCGCGGGCTGGAGCCGGCGCACGACGCGCGATCTGATCGCGGCCATCCGCACGATGCCGCCGAGCGACCCCGGCGCGCTGGGCGACGAGGCCCACGCGGACATGGCGGCCTACATCCTGCAAGCCAACGGCGTGGCCTTCGGTCCGACGCCCCTGACGGTAACGACAGCCGCGTCGATCGAGGCGGCGCTGGCCAGCCGGTCGGACGCGGCCGCGCCGCCCGGCGCACCGTTGCGGCCCTCCTGCAGCCCGCTGGCCGAACGGGCGGGCGGGACGGCGGCGGGCGTGCAGGGCTCGCGCTCCAGCAGCGAGTGGCCGCTGTACGGCGGCTCTCCCACGAACCAGCGCTACTCGACGCTGGCGGAGATCACCGCGAGCAACGTCGCCGCGCTCGGCGGCGCGTGGATGACGCGGCTGCCGGGTCCCACGAACCAGTCCTCGGTCACGATGTCGAACGGCCGGATCTTCGCGGCGCTGATGAACTGCAACGTGGCCGCGCTCGACGCGAAGACCGGCGCGATCGCGTGGGTCGCCGCACTGGCGGAGCCGCCCGCGCGGCGCGGCCTGGCGGTCGCCCCCGATCTCGGCTTCGTGCTGGTGGCGGGCGCCAGCGGCACGGTTCATGCCCTCGACATGGCGACCGGCGAGTCCGAGTGGACGCATGCGCTGGCGCGGGATGCCGCGAACGACATGTCCCTGCGGATCACCTCGGCGCCGACCTACGCCGACGGCGTGCTGCTCGTCGCGCTCGCGGGCGGCGACAGCGGCCGCCGGGGCGGCGTCAGCGCCGTCGACGCGCGGACCGGCGCCGAGCTGTGGCGCTTCTACGCCATCCCCGGACCGGACGACGTCGGGTTCGAGACGTGGCCGAACAACGAGATGTGGCGGGCCGGCGGCGGCGCCGTCTGGAGCCCGCCGGCGGTCGACCCCGAGCTGGGGCTGGCCTACTTCGGCACGGGCAACCCGAACGGCAATCCGCTGGGGCTGCAGGGACAGCATCCCACGCAGCATCCGGGGCCGCACCCCTCGCACTCGGGCGACCTGCGCCCGGGCGACCAGCTCTTCGCGGCCTCGGTCGTGGCCCTCGACCTCGCGACCGGCGAGTACCGCTGGCACTTCCAGCTCACCCGCCACGACATCTGGGACATGGACGTGCCGACGCCCATGGTGCTGTACGACACGACGCTGGACGGACGGCCCCGCAAGGGCATTGCGGTCATGCGCACCGACGGGTACCTCTTCCTGCTGGACCGCGTCGACGGATCGCCGCTGCTGCCGATCGAGGAGCGCCCGGTCCCGCAGGATCCCTTTCAGGTGACGGAGGCCACGCAGCCGTTTCCCGTCGGCGGCGAGCAGGTGGTCCCCAACTGCATCGAGCCGTGGCTCGTGCCGCCCGGGTTCCGGACCGGCTGCTACTTCGACCCGCTCAACCAGCCCGACGTGATGGTGCCCTATATCGGCACCCGGCAGGCCCCGATGGCCTACAGCCCGGAAACGGGGTATTTCTACGTGGGGGCGGCCGTCTTCCCGTGGTGGGCGACGCGGTTCGGCGTCTCGTACAACGAGCCGGGCATTCGGTGGTACGGCTTGATCACAGCCGTCGACTCGCGCACGAACACGATCGCGTGGCAGCGGCGCTCCCCGTACCCGAAGGCCCACGGCGGCGGCATGCTGGCCACGGCGGGGAACCTGGTGTTCCACGGTGAGGTGGACGGCACCGTTCAGGCCCTCGACGCCGCGACCGGCGAGCTGCTGTGGCAGTTCCAGACCGGCTTGGGCGCCGACTCGGCCCCCGTCATCACCTACGAGCTGGACGGCGAGCAGTACGTCGCCCTCGCGCCGAGCGGCGGCGGGTCGACGCATGGGCCGCCGATGGGCGCCAGGTCGACCGGCGACGCCGTCTGGGCCTTCAAGCTCGGGGGGACCGTGCGGCCGGCCAGTTCGCCCGCGCCGCTACCGCTGGCGCAGACCTTCGAGGGGCACGGGCCGGTCGAGAGGACGAACGCGATCGTCATCGACTTCGAGGAGCGGCGGAAGGACACCCTCCGGCCGCCGGGCCTCGAGATCGACGACTACGAGACGTTCGTGCCGCGGCGCGTGCAGGTGGCCGCGGGCGAGCAGGTCACCTGGACGAACACCGGCGAGGCGCCGCACGCCATCGCCGTTCGCCAGCAGAGCTGGACGACCGGGCCGATCGCGCCGGGCGCGACCGGCTCGATCCGCTTCGACACGCCCGGCCGGTACGTGTACACGTGCGCGCGGCATCCCTGGCACCAGGGGGAAATCACCGTCCTGAGATAGCCCGACACCATGCTGATCACCAGGAAGCACTTGCCGCGCCGCACCGTACTGCGCGGCCTGGGCGCCGCGCTCGCCCTGCCGCTGCTCGACGGCATGGTCCCGGCGGACATTCGCCTACGCACCCCACGCTAGCGGCCCTTCTCGAGCCACTCGACGATGCGGGGCGTCACAAATTCCGGCATCTCGCGGTGCGGCCCGTGGCCCACGCCCGGCAGGACGTGAATCGTCAGCGGTCCGTCGACCCAGTCCCACATCCCGTTCACCGAGGGATTCAGGAAGAACGGCCCGCTCTTCCCGTAGATGAACAGCGTGGGCGCCTCGACGGGCGGGAACTCGTCGTGCCTGAACCCGACCGATTCGGTCTCCAGGGTCGTGGGCGCCGTCGGCCAGTTCGTCCTGTAGAAGCCGACCACCGAATCGGTGTCGAGACAGGCGGCCGCTTCCTTGCGCAACCGGGCGAGGTTCGCGGGCTCGTCCGGGTCCCGCGGCGCCGCGCGGACGCCGTTGCCGAAGTCCTCGCCCGCCTGCGGATACACCTGCATGTTCCGCTGGAACAGGTTCGCCTGCTGCTGCGCCGGGTTGTCCATCAGCTCCCGCAGCAGTCCGCCCGGGTGCACGGTGCCCAGCGAGATCAGCCGCTCCGTCTGTTCGGGGCGCGTCATCGCGAAGTGCCAGGCGTAGAGCCCCCCGCTGTCCTGCCCGAGGATGGTCGCCCTGTCCTCGCCGAAGTGCTCGATGAGCGCGCTGATGTCCTGCGAGACCCGCTCGGCGGCGTAGCTGTCGTACCCCGCCGGCTTGTCGCTCATGTCGGTGCCGCGGGTGGACATGGCGACGACGCGGTACTTCTCGGCCAGCATCGGGATTTGATGCCGGTAGTCGTGCCACGGCGAGGCGACGCCGTGCACCAGGATCACCAGGGGTCCTTCGCCGGCCGTGTGGTAGACGATCCTGACCCCGTGCGAGTCGACCGACCCCTCGGTGGCGACGACCGACTCGCCCCGCCAGTCGGTGACCCGCACCGCGGGCGCGCTGACGCACGGCCTCTTCGTCAGCCACATCAGCCCGAAGTTGGCGTAGGCCCCCCGGTCGACCGAGATCTCCTGGTTGACGCGGTAGCCCTCGGGCGAGACGAAGTAGGACCGGCCCCGCAGGGCGTAGGTGGTGGCGCCGTGCTCGATCTCGGGCGTCTCCCAGAACGCGCTGTAGTAGCCGCCGAGGTCGCCGCCCACGGGGCCCGTCTGCAGCAGCGCGAACCCGGCGTCGTAGACGACGTAGCGGACGAGGTGCTGGCCGCCCAGGCCGTACTCGTAGAAGATCATCCCCTCGCCGGAGATCGCCGTCCCGTCCCGGCCCTCGAGGTGGACCTCGACCTTCAGGAAGCGGCTGTCGATGTGCGTGACCCGCTCGATGCCCGTCAACGGCCCCGGCGGAAACAGCCCCACGTCGTCGGGCGGGGTCCATTCGACCTCCCACACGCCGAGGAGATAGCGCGGGTCGAACGGCTGCGCCATGTCGTCGCTGCTGGTCGGTCCCCCCTGGGCCGCGGCGTGCAACGGCGCCGCGACGACCGCGGCGACGACCAGCCACACGGCAATCGACGTTCTCCGCATCAATTGCCGAGGTCTTCCTTGTCGATGGTGTACTTCGTGAAAATGAAGAACATCTCGTCCCAGCTCTGCTCGCCCCAGAACACCTCGCGGTCCGGGCTCGGGTTGTAGCGGTTGCGGATGCTGTTGTCGAAGTGTCCCACCGTCTTGAGCGTGCTGCCCGCGGGTACCTTCAGCGGCTCGACGAAGTCGTACTCGATCTGCCAGTTGAAGTCGTAATTCGGCACGTGCAGCAGCGTCTCCTCCGTGCCGTCCGGATAGCTGACGATGTACGTCATGTCCTTGCCGCGGAAGTGCATGTGCGGCCACACCCCGTAGAGCGTCACGTCGTCGAGCACCGGCCAGATGCCGGTCACCCTGAAGTCCCCGGCGTGCGGCGGAATGTTCGGCGTCCGCGTGAAGCCGGAACCCGCCTGCAACTCGAGCTGCTCCTCGCTCTCGACGATGCGCACCTGGCCGGTGCCGCCGTGCTCGCCGCTGCCCACGGTGATCATGCGGCGCCGCGGCCGCTCCCTGGCAAGCCAGAAGGCGGCGGAGGAGCGGTCGGTCTCGGGGCGGCCCGTCAGCGTGTAGTGCATCTGGAACTCGAGGGCCCGCTCGGCGTAGACCAGCTTCGCCGTGCCCGCGGGGAAGCGGTTGAACCCGCCGCCCGGCCGGTAGAAGATGAGCTGCGCGTCCTCGACGAACACGCGCGCGGCCTCCCGGCGCGCCAGCTTGACCGCGGGATCCTCGTACGGGTTGATCGGCACGGGCATCGGAATCAACTGGCCGCCCGGGCGCGCCCGGTCCCGGCCCAGCCGGGTTCCGGGCGGCAGCTCCCGCGTGAATATCCCCGCGTGATGCACCACCGCCGGGTTGCCCGGACGCATCTGGACCGCTTCGAGGAAGACGTCTTGCTCGAACGGGTTCTCCCCCCAGACGCTCAGGTACTCGATCTCGCCCTGGGCCGGCAGCTCCACGTCGAGCGGCATCTCGAGGACGAAGTCCGGCGGCCGTTCGTGCAGCCAGTCGCTCGCGAACTCCGGCGCCTGCGGGGCCGGGCCGGCGCCCTCCGGCGCGCCGCCGTCGACCCACGCCGCGATGGTGTCGACGTCCTCCTGGCTCAGCGCCGTGACGTCCCTGAACTTCCCGAAGCGCGGGTCGGCGAACCACGGCGGCATCTCGCGCGCGACGACCTTGGTCCTGATGGCGCGGGCCCACGGCCGCGCCTCCTGGTACGACGTCAGCGCCATCGGCGCAACCTGGCCCGCGCGGTGGCAGCTCGCGCAGTTCTCGTACAGGATGGGCCCGACGTCCGCGTTGAAGGTGGGCGCCGACTCCGCGGCGTTCTCGCCGGCCGCGGCCGCACCTGCCAGCGCTCCCGCCACGACCAGCGCCGCGCCGAGCACCACCGCCAGACGACCTGCCAGCATCGGGACCTCCTGCGAGCTCCGTGTCGTTCCGCCCCAACGGCGTGCCGCATACTACCGTACCAGCGTCCTGCTAGCGGCCCGTCTCCAGCCACTCCATGAGGCGCGGCGTCACGATCTCCGGGGCCTCGCGATGGGGTCCGTGGCGGACGCCGGGGAGCACCTGGATCGTCAGCGGCGCGTCCACCCACTCCCAGGTGTCGGCCAGCGTCGCGCCCATGAAGAACGGCGCGTCCTTGCCGACGATCAGCAGCGTCGGCGCCTTCACCAGCGGGAACTCGCCGAACCTGAACCCGAACGCCACCGTCTCCGGCGTCACCGGCCGCGCCGGCCAGTTCATCTTGTAGAACCCGACCACCGACTCGGCATCGATGCGCGCGTTGGCCTCTCGCCGCAGCGCGGCCAGGTTCGCCGGCTCGTCCGCATCGATGGGCGCGTCGCGGACCGCCGCGCCGAAGTCCCGGCCCGCGTCCGGGTTCTCCTGCATGCCCCACTGGAACGCGCTGGCCGCCTGCTGCTCCGGGTTGTCGATCAGCTCGCGGATCAGTCCCGCCGGATGCACCGAGCCCAGCGATATCAGCCGCTCCGTCTCCTCCGGATGCGTCATCGCGAAGTGCCACGCGTGCAGGCCGCCGCTGTCCTGCCCGACGATGGTCGCGCGCTCCTCGCCGAAGTGCTCGATGATGGCGCTGATGTCGTCGGCGATGCGGGCCGAGGCGTAGTGCTCGTAGCCGTCCGGCTTGTCGCTCATGTCGGTGCCGCGGGTCGACATCGCGACGACGCGGTACTTCTCGGAGAGCATCACGATCTGATGCCGGTAGTCGTGCCAGGGACTGGCGACGCCGTGCACGAAGATCACGAGCGGACCCTCGCCGGCCGTGTGGTACACGATCCGGACGCCGTTCGAGTCGACCGAGCCGGCTGTGGCGTCGACGGTCTCCCCGCGCCAGTCGGTGACCGTCACCTGCGCGTCCGCGAGTGAAGGAACGAGGCAGAGCAGACCGGCGAGCAGGAACGAATACGGATTCTTCACGGATGCCTCCTGTACGGGTGGCGGCCAGCCCGGACCGGGCGCCGCCGGCGTCGCGTCAGCCGCACGTGTCGGCGACCGACATCGCGGACGTGAGGTTCACGCGGTGGGGTTCGACGCTGGTGATGTACAGACCCTTGACGGCGACCCGGCGCCCCGCGGCGAGCGCTCCGGTCGCGTTGACCGACTCCGGCGCCGTGTGCTGGGCCCGCTGGAACGACCCCAGCAACCCCTCCGCGTCGAGAAAATCGGTGACCCCGACCAGTTGCAGGCGGTTGGACCCGAGGGCCGCGCGGCCCGCGTCCTCGAGCTCCACGGCGCTGGGAAAGGGGTACTGCGTCACCCGCGGATCGGTCGCGCGGGTCAGGAACCACGCATCGCCGTCCCGCTCGACGCAGCCGACGGTCTGCACCAGCGGCACGGTCGGCTCCGTTGCGTCCGGTTCCTGCGCGCCGGCGGCCGGCAGCGCGCCGTGCGCGAGCAGGGCGGCGGCGGTCGCGCCCGTGAGGAACGCTGTTCTCATCTTCAACTCGTCAATGCCGGAAATGCCGTCGGCCCGCGAACACCATCGCCAGGCCGTGCTCGTCGGCGGCGGCGACGACCTCCTCGTCGCGGCGCGAGCCGCCGGGCTGCACCACCGCCGTGGCGCCGGCGGCGGCTATCGCGTCGATCCCGTCGCGAAACGGAAAGAACGCGTCGGACGCGGCCACGGTGCCGGTCAACGAGCCCGCCTTGAGCGTGGCGACCTTGACTGCGTCGACGCGGCTCATCTGGCCGGCCCCGACGGCCGCCGCGCGGTCGGCGTGGGCGAAGAGGATCGTGTTCGACTTGACGTGGGCGCACACCCGCCACGCGAACCGCAGGGCCGCCCATTCCGGCGCGGTCGGCGCCCGGCTGGTGGCGACGCGCAACCGCGTGCCGGGCACGATCTCCGCGCCGTCGCGCCACTCCGCCGCCGCCTCGGTGACGCGGTCGCGCTCCTGGACGAGCAGGCCGCCCAGGATGGACCGCACCTCGCGCCGGTCGGCTCCCGTCCCGGTCAGGCGACCGAAGTCGGCGAGCACGAGCCGCAGGTTCTTCCTGGCCGCGAGGACCGCGCGCGCCTCGTCGGAGGCGGCGGGCGCGACCACGGCCTCGATGAAGGTGCTGGCGATCGCGCCGGCCGTGTCGGCGTCGAGCGGCCGGTTCAGCCCGACGATGCCGCCGAACGCCGACAGGGGATCGACCTCGCGGGCCGTGACGTACGCCTCGCGGAGCGTCCCGGCCGTCGCCACGCCGCACGGGTTCGTGTGCTTGATGACCACGGCGGCGGGCGCGGAGAACTCCAGCGCCAGGCGGGCGGCCGCGTCGAGATCCAGGAGATTCGTGAACGACAGCGCCTTGCCCTGCACCACCTGCGCCGCTCCGAAGCCCCAGGCCGGATCGACCCCGTAGAGCGCCGCCTGCTGGTGCGGGTTCTCGCCGTAGCGGAGATCCTGCAGCTTGCGCCCCGACAGCGCCAGGTGGTCGGGCGCCAGCCCGTCCAGCGTCAGCGGCGCGCGGGTGAACCGTCCTTCGTCGACGTCCACCGCCGCCAGCGCGGCCGCGATGGTGCCGTCGTACTCGGCAGTGTGCGCGAAGGCCTTGCGGGCGAGGTCGAAGCGGAAGCGCTGGTCCAGCCGGCCCGGATCGTCGAGCGCCTGCAGCACGCGGGAATAGTCCGCCGGGTCGACCAGCACCAGCACGTCCCGGAAGTTCTTGGCGGCCGACCGCACCATGCTCGGCCCGCCGATGTCGATCTGCTCGATCAGCTCGTCGAAGCTCGTGTCGGGCCGGGTCGCCGCGCTGGCGAAGGGGTACAGGTTCACCGCGACGAGATCGATGGGCAGGATGCCCTGGTGCGCCAGCGCGGACAGGTCGTCCGGCCGATGCCGGCGCGCAAGGATGGCGCCGTGCACCGCGGGATGCAGCGTCTTCACACGGCCATCCATCATCTCGGGAAAACCGGTGACCTCGGAGATGCCCATGACCTTCAGCCCGGCGTCGCGCAGGACCCGGGCAGTGCCGCCGGTCGACACCAGCTCGACATTGCGCTCCGCGAGGCCACGCGCGAGCTCGACGAGACCCGTCTTGTCCGAGACGCTCAACAACGCACGCATGACGCTCACTACCTCCCTGCAAACTGTGGTGGGTGGGGCCGGCCTTCGCGGCGCCCGATGGTATCCTGAACGGCCGAACGCCGGCAAGACGGCCTCAGCCATGGCCGACACCCTGCACGTCATTCCCTCCATCGAGCAGCTCCGCCAGCGCGACGCCGTGCGGCGGCTCGAGGCCCGCTTCGGGCGCGCGGCGGTGGTCGACGCCCTGCGGGCGGAGGCGCAGTCCGTCCGGGCGCGGCTGGCGGACGCGCCGGAGCCGGACGCCGACCGCGAGGCGGTCGCGCGCCGCATCGAGGGCAGCCTGGCACGGCGCCTGGCCGCGGCGCTCTCGCCGTCGCTGCGCCCGGTCATCAACGCCACCGGCGTCATCGTGCACACGAATCTGGGCCGCGCGCCGCTCGGCCGGCCGGTGGTCGACCGCCTGGCGGCCGTGGCCGGCTACGCCAACCTCGAGTACGACCTCGACCGCGGGGGGCGCGGATCGCGCGCCGTCCACGCGCGGGCGCTGCTGCGGCGTCTCACCGGCGCGGAGGACGCGGCCGTCGTCAACAACAACGCCGCCGCGGTGCTGCTGGCGGTGGCCGCCCTGGCCGCCGGCCGCGAGGTGCTCATCTCGCGCGGCGAGCTGGTCGAGATCGGAGGCGGGTTCCGCATTCCCGACGTCCTGCGGCAATCGGGCGCGCTGCTGCGGGAGGTCGGCACCACGAACCGGACGCGCGCCGCCGACTACGCCGCCGCCATCAGCGATCGCTCGGCGCTCATCCTGCGCGTGCACCCGTCCAACTTCCGCATCGAGGGCTTCACCGAACGCCCGCCGCTGGCCGCGCTCACGGCGCTCGGCCGGCAGTTCGACCTGCCGGTTGTCGAGGATCTCGGCAGCGGCGGGCGTTCGGTGAAGCCCTCGATGCGGAAGTTGGACGGGTGCACGCGCAGGATGAGCGCCGAGC
>CAZMWA010000108.1:0-56899 GCA_964569405.1 uncultured Vicinamibacteraceae bacterium
CGGTGTACGCCCGGACCGAACCAGCTCGACCATCTGCTGGCGGAATGCCGCCGGATACGGCGGTCTCGATTTCGGCATCGTGGACTCCTCCTCCTCCTGCTCGCCAACAGGATAGGTGTCCACGAAATCGGGGCAACTCCAGCCCAGTAGCCACGGCCTCTCGTTGCGTCCAGGTTGGGACGATTTGGCATGAGGTCGTCACCGAAATGGGCGCAGCGATCGCACAGGTACTCCTCATCCTCACGGTCGATTCAAGTTGGTCGCCGCACCGTTCGCACCTGCGATTGGACGTTTCGTTCTTCGGCTCTTGCTCACAGAGCCGAGACAGCTCCCGCAGCATTTTGGCTCGCCACGCTGGAAGCTCGCGCGGTGGAACGAGACGGGCGGCAAGGACGGCGGCAAGCCCTTCCTCGGGCCGCTTGCGGGCCAGGCGGCCAGTTCGGCACGCGTCGGCGTGGAATGCCGGATGCGGCAGCCAGTCCCCGCAGAAGCCTCGCGTGGCTCTCGCCCGAGTCCTGGCGGACGATGCTCCGAATCGCCGCGTCCTGCAGCGCGACTGGGTGTCGTCAGGATCGGCGTGCTGTGCGGGCGGCGGCCGGCCGTGAACCCAGCGAAGCGCCGCCGCCCGGAAGCCGATCTGTTGTCGAGGGCGCTTCGCTTTGCGCTGCTCGATCTCGCGGACTAACGCTGCAGCGGGTCGGCCTCGTCACCCGACTCGGCGAAGCCGCCGCCGAAGCCGCCGCAGGCCGTGGTGCCGCCGGCGATGCACAGGCTGGCCGGATCCGGACCGCGCCCCTCCTCGAAGGCCAGCTCCCCGGCGCGCGCACCGGCGAGCAGCCCCGGCAGGCCGTAGTTGCCCTCGTGGCAGCGCGGCTCCTTGTAGATGCGGTTCGCCTGGTTGTCCTGCAGGCTCAGCTCGAGGGTGACCGTCCACGGCCGCACCCACGTGGTCGGGTCCTCCATCGTGGCGACGTACTCGATGGTCTCGGCGTCGATCCGCCGCCAGCGCTCGACCACGTGCAGGTTCTCGCGGGCGCCGTAGAAGTCGGTCTTGGGACTGAAGTTGGTCACGTCGACGACGAGCGTGTCGCCCTCCCAGCGGCCGCGCGAGTCGCCCCACCACTGCCGGACGTCGGGCGGCAGGTGCGGGCGGTCGGTCACCGGGATGACGCGCTGCCAGCCCTGGCCCTGGCCGGTGTCGTAGAAGATCGAGACGGTGCCGGGGGCCTGCACCACCTGCAGGAAGAACCCGGTGGAGCCGCCGAAGTCGGGCAGGCGAGCACCGATGCAGCGCTCCGACAGGCTGCGGTCCTCGGGCCCGTAGGCGCGATTCGAGTTGCGGGTCAGGTAGTGCGGCGCCTGCTCCTCCCAGCGCGGCGACCGCGGCCCGTACGCCGGACAGCCCGCCCGGCCTTCCCGGCACGCGTCGGTGGACCGCAGGAGGGCCTGGTGGTACTCGTTCATCTCGCCCCGCCGCGCCTGCACCTCCGGCGTGACGGCCGGCAACTGTCCGTCCGGCGGGTCGATGATGAGCGAGGTCCGCTCGCCGAGGTGCTTGTGGGTCAGGAAGATGGACGCGTCGTAGGCTCCGCCGACGTCCTGCTCGCTGCCCGGCTCCGAGCGCCGCGTGCCGAGCAGCCGCGCGCGCTCGCTGTCGATGGCGGCGCGTTCCTCCTCCGTGAAGAACTCGCGGTCGGCGTAGCGCGCCGGCCGCTCGAGCGGCGTGTCGTAATTCGTCGTCCAGATCCCCTGCAGATCGGGGTCGCCCCACGCGGTGCGGAGCCCGGCGCCGGGCGCCTGCCCCTCGATCGTGGCGGACGCCACCTGCAGCAGCATGATCACGGCCGCAAGAACCGTCAGCACGCCGGTCAGCTCGATGACTCGTCTCCTCATCTCGGACCTCCAAAGCTTCATTCAGACGGGGCTGCGCCCCGAACCCCCGGCGTTCGCTTGCGGGGACCCCATAGCCCCGCGCCGCTCCCGCCGAGGCGCGCCGTGCGCGGCATCATTCAGACGGGGCTACGCCCCGAACCCCCGGCGTCCGCTTGCGGGGACCCCATAGCCCCGCGCCGTGCAGGCCATCTACGACGAGTTGGGCCAGTGAGGGCGAAGAGTTCAGCGCGGCTGCAGATCCAGGCCGGCGACCGCCTCGTCCACGCTGCGGCCGGCCTCGAAGGCGGCCCGCGCCGCGTCGCGCAGGTCGCGCGTGAACGCCGCGTACTCCCGGAAGTCGTCCCAGGTCGTCCAGCCGCGCACCGGACTGCCTGTCGGCGGGGGCGCGTGTCCGGGCATCACGCGCTCCACGTCCGCGATGCCCGCCAGCGCGCTCGCCAGCGTGTCCGGGTACGCCACGCCGCTCCCGCCGTTCGCCCGATCGATGAAGGGAGCGGCCTTGCGCGGGAACAGGTCGCCGACGTGCGCCGTGGCCAGCGCCGGGAAGACCACGATCGTGTCGCCGTTCGTGTGGGCGGGACCGAAGTGGTACAGGTCGATCCGGTCGCGGCCCTCGAAGAGCGACAGCGTATCGCGGTATGTCTCGTTGGGCAGGAAGCGGGCGTTGTCGCCGCCGAAGATGTCCGAGGCCGCCATCCCCGCCCGCGCGTTCTCGTGCGCGGCAATGCGCACCACGTCGGAGAAATGCGGGTTGCTGCCCGTATGGTCGCCGTGCTGGTGCGTGTTGATGATGGTGGTGATCGGCTCGTCGGTCACCGCGCTCACCGCGTCGAGAATCGCCGGGCCCCAGCCCGGGTTCTTCGTGTCGACGAGCACGACGCCGTGGTCGTCGGTGACGAGCATCGCCGTATGGCCGCCACCGCCGCTGACCAGGTACAGGTTCTCCGCGACGCCCATCGACTGGACCGTCACCGAGCGCCGCTCCTGCTCCGCCTGGCCGCCGGCGACGGCTGCCGCCAGCATGCCGGCCAACAGCAGGCCGGGCGCCACCGCGCGTCTCATGTGCATTCGTCTCATGCCGCCTCAGATTCCATCAGACGGGGCTGCGCCCCGAACCCCCGGCGTCCGCTTGCGGGGACCCATAACCCCGCGCCGCTGCCGCGGACTCCCTAGTCTGCCACGGATCCGGACGGGGCTCCCAGGCCGCGGTAGACGAACTTCTGCACGCGGCTGCCCGGATTCGATTCCGCCACGTAGAGATTCCCGTTCGAGTCTGCCGCCAGGTGGTGGATGCCCCGGAACTGGCCGGGGCCGTCGCCCTCGCTGCCGAACGCATCGAGGATCCGGAGCGTCCCGCGCTCGACCACCACGACGCGCGAGTTGAAGTCGGCGATGTACATGAAACGCTGCTCCGCGTCGGGCGAGAACGCCACGCGCGACGCCGACCGCCGGGACGGCGCGGCGCGATTGATGAAGAGCTGCGTCCGGTACGTGCCGTCGAGCGTGAACACCTGGATCCGCCGGTTGTCCCGATCGCAGACGTAGACCAGCCCGTCGTTCGCAACCGTGACGCAATGGACCGCCGTGACCTGCAGCGGCGGGTTGGTGAACTGCGCCGGACCCCGCCCCGTCGCATCCAGCGGCTCGTCCGCCGCCGGGCCGGACGGCGCGTCCGGCCGGTTGCCGAACCCGCCCCACATCCGCTTGAAGGCGCCGGTGTCGGCGTCGAAGACGATGACGCGCCGGTTGCCGTAGCCGTCGGCCACCAGCAGCTCGTTCGTCGCGCCGTGCACGAACTGGTCGGCCGGCTGGTGGAGGTTGGCGGTGTCCGCGTTGCCGCCGCTCGCGCCGCGGCGTCCGATCTGCAGCAGCAGCGCGCCGTTGGCGGTGAACTTGAGCAACATGTCGTCGGCCGGCGGCTCGGCCGACCGGCCCCCGACCCACACGTTGTCCTTGTAGTCGACGAAGATGCCGTGCGCGATCGCCGGCCACTCGTAGCCGTCACCCGGTCCGCCCCAGCCCTGCAGGTAGCGGCCTTCCGCGTCGAACTCGAGCACCGCCGGGCCGCGCTCGGGCCGGTGCAGGATCCAGACGTGATCCTGGCGGTCGACCGCCACCGAGGTGACCTCGCCCATGTGCACGGTGTCGGGAATGGCCGGCCACCCGGGATCCACCTCGAACCGCGGCGCCTCGCCGGTGTTCTGGTTGCGGGCGGCGGCCGCCCGCTCGAGCGCGTCCTGGCCGACGCCGAGCGCGGCCAGAAGAGCCAGCAGCGCGGCGGCAACCAGGAGACGACGGCTGGTCCTCATGCGCTCCCTCCGGGACGACAGCCAGTGTAGCAGGCCGTGGACTCGCGCCCCACGATACTCCACCGTACGGATCGCCCGGCCTGAGAGTACAATGCCTCCCGTCCGGCAGCTCGGGCAGGCCCGGGCGGCGGGGACTTCCGTGCATCCGGGGAGGCTCCCATGCGGAGAACCACCGGCACGCCGTTCGAGTACGCCTGCCGCGAGGGCAACTACGGTCTGGTGAATGGGCTGCGCTCGGCGCGCTTCGAAGAACGAGGAGGCGAGAGATGACCCGGCGCTCCCCATCGCACGGCGGCGCCCTGCTTCCCTGCCTGGTGCTCGCCGGGGTCGTCTGGGCCGGCTCGTCTCCGGCGCGCGCCCAGGGCGGCTCCGACGACGGCGAGTGGCACTCCTGGGGCGGCAACGCGCAGTTCACGCGCTACTCGCCGCTGGACCAGATTGCGCCGCACAACGTCGCGGAGCTGGAGGTGGCGTGGCGCTGGGAGACGGCCGACCGCGAGCTGCAGGACTCGAACCCCCTGTGGCGCGCCGGCCGCAACGAGGACACGCCGCTCATGGCGAACGGCGTGCTGTACACCGTCACCGGGCTGGGCCTGATCGCCGCGCTCGATCCGGCGACGGGCGAGACGCGCTGGGTGCACGACCCGCGGAGCTACGAGCAGGGCCGCTGGGGCGCCGTGGGATTCATCCAGCGCGGGCTGGCCTACTGGACCGACGGCATCGAGGAACGCGTGCTGGTCGGCACCATCGACGCCCATCTCATCTCGCTGGACGCGCGCACCGGGCAACCCGACGCCGCGTTCGGGGACGGCGGGCGGGTCGACCTGCTCGTCGGCGTGCCGCGCACGAGCCGCGACGCGCGGCACGTGGCCGCCCGGCGGCCGCTGGTGGCCGGCGACGTGGTGGTCATCGGCAGCTCCATCTCGGATCGCCCGGCCAACCGCGAGATGCCGCCGGGCTCGGTGCACGCCTACGACGTCCGCAGCGGCCGCCGGCTGTGGACGTTCTACACGGTGCCGCGCGAGTTCGAGGCGGGCTACGAAACGTGGCTCAACGGCTCGGCCGAGTACTCCGGCAACGCCAACGTGTGGGCCGGCATGGCCTACGACCCCGAGCTCGACTACGTCTACCTGCCCACGTCGACGCCGACGAACGACTACTACGGCGGCCAGCGGCCGGGCGACAACCTGTTCGCCGAGAGCCTCGTCTGCCTCGAGGCGCGGACCGGCCGCCGGGTCTGGCACTTCCAGGCCGTGCACCACGGGCTGTGGGACTACGACTTCGCGTCGACCCCCGTGCTGGCCGACATCACCGTCGACAGCCGGCCGATCAAGGCCGTCATCCAGGCCAGCAAGCAGGCCTTCGCTTACGTGTTCGACCGCGCGACCGGCGAGCCCGTGTGGCCCATCGAGGAGCGGCCCGTCCCCGAATCGACGGTACCCGGCGAGTGGACGGCGCCGACGCAGCCCTTCCCCACCCGGCCGCCGCCCTTCGACCTGCAGGGCGCCACCGAGGAGAACCTCATCGACTTCACGCCCGAGCTCCGGGAGCGGGCGCTGGCGCAGCTCGGGCAGTTCGACCACGGGCCCCTCTTCACGCCGCCGTCGCTGCGCGGCACGCTGATACTGCCCGGCATCGTCGGGGGCGCCAACTGGCCCGGCGGGGCGTTCGACACCGAGACGGGCCTCTTCTACGTGGCGTCGCGCATGAACCCGTCGCTCATCTTGGTATCGCCGGTCGATGCCGCGCGCTCCAACCTGCAGTACCGCGGGCAGGCGGGCGGGCCCGGGCAGGGCGGCGTGGGCGGCATGCCCGACGCGGCGAGCCGGATGACGGTGGACGGCCTGCCGCTGTTCAAGCCGCCGTACTTCCGGGTGACGGCAATCGACATGAATGCGGGCGAGCAGCGCTGGATGGCGCCGCTCGGCAACGGACCGGTCGACCACCCGCTGCTGCAGGACCTCGACCTCCCGCCGCTCGGAGGCGACTATCACCGGGGCAGCGTGCTGGTCACGAAGGGCCTGCTCTTCGTCAGCATGTCGGCCATGCACTCGCAGGGCGTCCCGCAACGCGCGGCCTGGTCGGAATGGGCCGATCCGGACGACGAGCTGAACCTGCTCTACGCGTTCGACAAGCTGTCGGGCGAGCTGCTGCACGCCTTTCGGCTCGACGGGTTCTCGGCCGCGGCGCCGATGACGTACGAGCACGAGGGCCGGCAGTACGTCGTGGTGGCGACAGGCTCCGGGCCGGACTCGGCGGTCGTCGCTCTCGGCCTGCCCGACTAGATCCTGGGAGGAACGACATGAGAACCGGAGTCGCGTGTCTGACGGCGGTGCTTCTGGCGGGTCTCGCGCTCCATACCGGTCGCGCGCAATCCGGCCGCGAGGTCAGCCGCGCCGAGTACGACGGCTGGAAGACCGAGCTGTCGAACTGGGGGCGCTGGGGCGCCGACGACGAGATCGGCACGCTGAACCTGATCACGCCGGCCAAGCGCCGCGAGGCCGCCGCGCTGGTGCGCGACGGCGTGTCCGTGTCGCTGTCGCTCGACCTCGATACCGAGGCGGCGGTCGACAACGGCAGCCCGTTCGTCCAGGACATCTACGGCGTCGGCGGCGACGGGTGGCACATCCGCTACCACGGCTACGGCATGACGCACATCGACGCGCTCGCCCACGTCTTCGACGACGGGGCGACCTACAACGGCTACGTGCCGGACGAGGCGGAGGTGCTGGCGAACGGCCATCGGCGCAGCTCCATCCACAACCTCAAGCACGGCATCGTCACGCGCGGCGTGCTGATGGACATCCCGCGGCTCAAGGGCGTGGACTACCTCGAGCCGGGCACGGCCATCTACCCCGAGGACCTCGAGGCCTGGGAGCGGCAGGCCGGGTTCAGGGTCTCGGCCGGCGACGCGATGTTCGTGCGCACGGGGCGCTGGGTCCGCCGCGCGCGGATGGGCCCGTGGCCGATCGCCGAGCAGGCGGCCGGACTCCACGTCTCGTGCCTGCCGTGGCTGCGGGAGCGCGACGTGGCGCTGCTCGGCGGCGAGTCGCCGCAGGACGTCGAACCGATGGTCGGCGGTCCGGGCGTCCGGTACGCGCTGCACAACTTCCTGATAATCCGCCTGGGGATGCACCTGTTCGACAACGTCGACCTGACCGCGCTGAGCGAGACGGCAGCGGAGCTCGACCGCTGGGAGTTCATGCTCACCGTCGCGCCGCTGGCGGTGCGCGGCGGGACCGGTTCCGCCGTCAACCCGATCGCGACGTTCTGACGTCCGGAGGAGGACCTCTTGCGCAGAGCCAGCGTCGGGCTGACGTTCATCGGCATGCTCCTGCTGCCGGCGGCGGCGACCGCGCAGCCCGGCGCGGACGCTGCCGGCATCCCGCGCACCCCCTGGGGCGCGCCGGATCTCATGGGGTACTGGACGTACGACACCACCACGCCCCTGCAGCGCCCCCCCGAGCTGGCGGGCAAGGAGGTGCTGACCCCGGCCGAGGCGGCCGCGTTCCTCGACGAGCGCTACGTCAGCATCGGCCGCGAGCGGGCCCTGCAGCTCAACGCGGACTGGTGGGTGCCCGGGGATCTGACAGGCGGCCGCACGGCGCTGATCGTCGATCCGCCGGACGGCCGGATACCCCCGCGGACGGCGGCCGGGCAGGCTCGGCTCGCGGCGCTCGCGCCGGCCCTGAGAACCCGGAAGGCGGACGGCCCCGAGGACCGCGAGCGCTACGAGCGGTGCATCATGGGCCGCTCGATTCCGATGGAGGCCAGGCCCGCGCCGCGCCTGTTCCAGGTCTTCCAGACCGCTGACCACGTGGTCCTGCTCAACGAGCAGAACTTCGAGATCCGCCTCGTCCCGCTGACGGGCGCGCCGCGTCTGCCGGCCCCGATCCGCCAGTGGCGCGGCGAGGGACGCGGGCGCTGGGACGGCGACACCCTGGTCATCGAGACCACGAACTTCAACGGCAAGTGGACGCTGCATGGCGCCGGTCCCGAGCTGCGGCTGGTCGAGCGGCTCTCGTTCGCCGACCCGGACACGCTGCAGTACGAGTTCACCGTGCACGATCCGGCGTCGTTCGTCCGCCCCTGGACCGTGCAGTTTCCGATCGCGCGGGCTGCCGGGCCGCTCTACGAATTCGCCTGCCACGAGGGCAACTACAGCCTGCCGCTCATCCTGAGCGGCGCGCGGGCGGAGGAAGCGGCGGCCGCCAAGAGAGTGCCGTAACGGATCGGAGCGTACGGTGCGCCCGCCCCCCCGCACGTGATGGCCGCAACCATCGTTGCCGCCACCCTGCTCTCCCTGCTCGCCGTCGGCCTGCACTACGAAGCGCTGGTGCTCGCCTCGGCGGCGGTGCGCGGCCTGCCGCCCGGCTCGGCGCGCTTCGGTGTCGCGCTGGCAGTCGTCCTGGCGCTGGTGGCGCACATCGTCGAGGTCGTCGTCTTCGGCGTCGGGTGGTACGGGCTGATCCGGGCCGGGGTGGTCGCCCTGTCGGTCGAGTCGCCGACGATGCTCGACGCCGTCTACTTCTCCGGCGCGGTGTACACGTCGCTCGGCTTCGGCGACATCGTGCCGGTCGCCAACGGCGAGATCCTGGCGGTGTCCGAGGCGGTCACCGGGCTCGTGCTGATCGGCTGGACCGCATCGTTCACCTTCTTCCAGATGCGGGAGCGCTGGGAGCCGGACCGCGGCTGAGGGACCGGCCGGCCGGTTACTGGCCGGAGCTGCTCGCCAGCTCGCGCCGTCCGCGCTCGAACAACTGGCGGACGCGGTTGCTGGCCCGGAATTCCGCGAGGATGGCGGACCGGAGGCTGGCGGTGAGGCTGTCGAGAATGAAGCCCAGCGTCGTCGCCATCACCGTGCCCTCCTCGGTGCCGGTGTCGGCGAAGCGCCGCCGGAACGACCGCAGCGTGGCCTCGAACCCGGCCTCGTGCCACTCGTGCACGCTGGCGTCGAGACGGACGAACTCGTCGAGGACGGCCGCATACTCCGGACTTGGCGGCCGGTGCCAGAACGACACGTCGGGACCGAGCGCTTCGACGTACTCCGGCAGGTAGACGGCGGCCCGCGCCGGCACGCGCCGCACCAGCGCCGGGTTGTAGCGCTTGGCCTCGTCGCTCGACAGGCCGCTCGCGCGCGCCACGGTCGCCAGCGACGTGTTGCGGGGCACGCGCATGGCGTAGACCCGCGACTGCGGCATCTCGTCGATCAGCCGCTCGACGGTGTGGACGTTGCCGAAGATCATCTCCGCGTACAGCGCCGAGCGCGGGCCGTAGGTGCGGAAGAGATCCCGGTAGCGGCGGATGGAGATCTCGCGCAGCGAGCGCGCGAACTCGGAGCCCAGCAGATACTGCTCGCGCGTGTCCCGGCCGCCGAGCCGCTCGCCGTTGATGACCGTGCGGCCCACGTTCACCCCGCCGGCGTGATGCTCCGAGAGCGCGGGAATGAAGCTGCCGTACATCGTGGCCAGGATGCTGAGGTGGGCCGCGCAGAACGGCGCCTGCGTGGTCTGGTTGTAGCCCTCGATGACGTACGGCGACAGGCGCTTGAGGAAGTTCCAGTTGCGCGGCAGCCACTGGCACAGGCCGAGCGCGCGCGCCGAGGAGCGAGCCCGGCCGTTCAGGCCCGACTCGACGACGGCCTGCGCCAGGCCGATTTCGGCCGGCACGCCGAACCGCTCGTAGATGAGGCCCCACTCGCGCAGGAAGTTTCCGTAGCGCCGGGCGTGCGGCGCCAGGAACCGGCCGCGCGCCGGGTTGTGCACTACCGGCCCGACCCGCGGCGCGAGCAACTCCTCGAGCCGCTCCCGGCGATCGCTCAGCCGCCGCGGCAGCCGCCGCCCGGCCAGCAGGTCGGCCAGCCCGGGATCGGTCCACTCGCCGTCGCGGGCCCAGTTGCCCCGCGTCGGAAACGTGGCGAGCAGCCGCCCGTCCGCGCCGCTGCCGAAGACGATGTGCCCGTCCGGAATGGAGAAGATGTGCTGCCAGAACGAGTAGTGCGGCCTGGTCTCGTCCAGCGCCGCCAGGTCGGCCTCGTAGCGCGCGCGAGAGAAGGCCGCGTAGGCGGGAATCGACGGCGCAGGCGCGGCAGTCGGCTCAGCGGCCGCGGGAACCAGTTGCTCGGCCGGCGGCGGCTCCTCGTCCGTCTGCGCGCGCAACGGGGCGCCCCCCCACTCCGCACCCGCAACGAGTACGCCGAGCGCCGCCAGGAACGCCGCCGCCCGCCGGGACATCACCCGACGACCGGTCACCCAATCTCCCAAGGGGCAGGCTGACTCACCGCCATTGGTGGTAATTATACGGATTTTTTCCGGATTGCACAGCTTCACACGATTGCACGGAAATTCTCACGCCGCGCCGAAGCGTTTCGCGTCGGCCGACGCGTAGCTCGCCATCGCGCGGTCGAGGCCGACCGTGGCTTCCAGCGTCTCGACCACCTCCGCGAGCCGCTGCCCCGGAATGACGCACGTCATCTCCTCGGACCGCATCCCGGTGCGCGAGCGGCTGAGCGCGCAGCCCACGCTGGCCGCCACGAGACTCCCCTCCCGCGCCATGGCCACGATGTGGCACTGCGGCTTGCCCTCGATCGGCATGTCCGGAAAGGCGTCCTTCAACGTCATCAGCCCGAGCCCGTTGATGCGCAGCAGCACGACGTCGGGAGCCGTCCGGCGCTCCGCGAGCGGGCCGTAGACCACCGCGTCGGGCTTCTCCGCGACGTGCGGCAGGCTCATCACCGCCGCCTGATCGACCCAGCCGGCCTCGAGGACCGCCCCCACGTCGTCCCTGGCGGCCGCCTCCTCGAGCGTCAGGAAACCGTGCGTGTAGCTCCCGACGCTGCAGTTCGCGTGATCCGCCGCCGCCGTGGCGAACGTGCGCTCAGCGCCGTGCACCCAGAAGACGCAGCCCGCGGGCACCTGGCCGGTGCGCCCGTGCTCGTTCGGCTCGGGATAACGAGGTTGCACGCGCGCAGCGGGCACCGGCTCGCCGGGCGCGTGGAAGGAGATTGCCACGGGCGGCGCGAACGGCTTCAGCGCGGCGACGAGACGATCGTTCAATGCTTGCCAGTCGGCCGTCGGAACGGTGTCTGAGCTTGCCATGCGATGATTATAGGGACGATGCCGGACGAGCGACAGGAACGCCTCTGCACCGGGAGCCGCTGGAGCTTCTCCGATCTGTCGGCCCTCTTTCTCAACTGCACGCTGAAGCGCAGTCCCGAGCTGTCGCACACCGAAGGACTGATCCGCATCTCGCGGGCCATCATGGAGCGGAACGGCGTCGACGTCGAGCTGCTGCGGCCGGTCGACTACACCATCGCCGCCGGCGTGTACCCGGACATGCGCGAGCACGGGTGGGAGCGGGACGACTGGCCCGGGATCCTGGAGAAGGTGCTGGCGGCCGACATCCTCGTGATCGGCACGAGCATCTGGCTCGGCGAGAAGACCTCGGTCGCCACGCGGGTGGTCGAACGCCTGTACTCCGCGTCGCACCACCTGAACGCGCACGGGCAGTACGCCTACTACGGCCGCGTGGGGGGCTGCCTCGTCACGGGCAACGAGGACGGCGCCAAGCACTGCGCCATGAACCTGCTCTACTCGCTGCAGCATCTCGGCTACGTCATCCCCCCGCAGGCCGACGCCGCCTGGGTCGGCGAGGCGGGCCCCGGGCCGTCCTACCTGGACGCGGGCTCGGGCGGTCCCGAGAACGACTTCACCAACCGCAACACCACCTTCATGACGTGGAACCTGTTGCACATGGCGCGCATGATCAAGGATGCGGGAGGCATTCCGGCGCACGGCAACCAGCGCTCCGAGTGGGACGCCGGCTGCCGGTTCGACCACCCGAATCCGCTGTACCGCTAGCCACCGCCGTAGTCCCGCCCGCGACGCGTCGCGGGCGGGACCGGCGACGCGCCGGAGCGCGGCCGCCGCGGGGCCGAGAGACCCAGCGTGACCAACCGGACGAACGCGACGCCGCCCGGCACGGCTACCGCCGTGCACACGATCGAGGCGGCCACGCACGGCCGGTACCTGGTCGAGCCGCCCGGCGCGCCGCGGGCGGCACCGCTCCTGGTCGGGTTCCACGGCTACGGCGAGCACGCCGAGCGGCACCTCGCCGAGCTGCGGCGGATTCCCGGCAGCGAGCGCTGGCTGCGCGTCGCGGTGCAGTCGCTGCACCGCCACTACAGCGCCGACCGCCGGCACGTCGTCGGCAGTTGGATGACGCGCCAGGATCGCGAGCTCGCCATCGCCGACAACGTCGCCTACGTGCGCGCCGTGGTCGACGCCGTCCGGCAGCACTACGCGGCCGCGGCGACGCTCGTCTACTGCGGCTTCTCGCAGGGCGTCGCGATGGCGTACCGCGCGGCCCTGCGCGGGGGGCATGCCTGCCACGGCGTGATCGCCCTCGCCGGCGACGTGCCCCCCGAGCTGCGGACCGAGCCGGCCGCGGCGTGGCCCCCCATCCTGATTGGCCGGGGGCGCACCGACGCCTGGTACACGCAGGACAAGCTGGAGGACGACCTGGCGTCCCTCGAGCGCGCCGGCGCGCCGGCGGAGGCGCTCGTGTTCGACGGCGGCCACGAGTGGACCCCGGCGTTCCGCGACGCGGCGGGACGCTTCCTGGCAAGGCTGTGCTGACGGCCACCCCGTTTGCGGTCGCGCTCGGCGACGGCGATGCGGTCCGCGCGCTCGCCTATCCGGCCCGAGCGGACGCGCCGGCGGCGCAGACGCTCGTGCTCGCGCACGGCGCCGGCGCGCCGCAGACGCACCCGTTCATGACCGCCTTCGCCCGCGGCCTCGCCGGCCGCGGGATCGACGTGGTCACCTTCAACTTTCCGTACATGGAACGGAAGCGGCGCGTCCCGGATCGGGCTCCGACACTGGAGGCTTCGTATCGCGCGGTGCTGCACGCGACGCGCGGGCGCCTGGAGGGCCGCGGGCACCCGCCTCCGCAGCTCATGATCGGCGGCAAGTCCATGGGCGGCCGGATCGCGTCGCAGACCGTCGCCGCAGAGGTGCGAGCCGGACGCGACCCCGGTGTGGCGGGCCTGATCTTCCTCGGCTATCCGCTGCACCCGCCGGGACGACCCGACAAGCTGCGCGCCGCCCACCTGCCGACCATCGCGGCGCCGATGCTCTTCGTCCAGGGCAGCCGGGACGCGTTCGGTCGTCCCGACGAGCTGCGCCCCGTGCTCGCCGATTGCGCGGACGCCGAGATCGTCGTCGTCGAGGGCGGCGACCACTCGTTCAGGGTGCGGGGCAGGGAGGCTCCCCCCATCGAGGACGTCTACACGACGGTCCAGGATGCCTGCGTCGACTGGATGGCCCGGATACGGGGGGACGCCGTCTCCTGACACGTTCGATCGGTTCGCGCGCATGGCGCGGAGCGGCTCCGGCAGCGTCGGCCGCTTGCATTCCTGCGCTGACCGAGAGCCTGCCGCTCACGGAGCGCTGCATCACGTTCGGCGTGCCGAACCTGCTGGCCGGCTACAACAGCTACTTCCAGATGCTGCAGACCGCGGACCACGTGGTGATCCTCCAGGAGCTCATCCACGACGCGCGCATCATCCCGATCCACGCGCGTGCGCCCCTCGACGCGGCGATCCGCCAGTGGCACGGCGACTCGCGCGGCCGCTGGGAGGGCAACGCCCTCGTCATCGAGACGACCAACTACTCGGACCGGGCGAGCCTGCGCGGCGCGTCCCGCAACGCGTACGTGACCGAGCGCCTCGAGCGTGTCGATCCCGAGACGATCCGATTACACCGTCACGTACGACGATCCCGACACGTGGGAGCGGCCCTGGACGCTGATGATTCCGCTCAGGAGGTCGAGCGCGGAGGACGCTCTCTTCGAGTACGCCTGCCACGAGGGCAACTACGCGATGGAGGGCATCCTGGCCGGTGCGCGCGCCGAGGAGGCCGGCGCGCGCTGAAGGGGCTTTGACGTCGCGGAGCCCCCCGGCCGCGTGCGAGCGCCGACGCGGGTGTCCACCGCGGTGTACTGGGCGGTTGTGAGACCCGTGCGGGACTGGTATGTTGTGCGGTGTCGGCTGGCTGGCCCATGTCCCAGGGAGGCACGCGATGAGACTTCGACGTCCGACCCACGTCTGGCTGCTGCTCCTTCCGGCGCTCCTCGTCGGCTGCGGGGAATCCGAGATGGCCTCCGAACCGATGGCGGAGGACGCGGCTCCCGAGTACGTCCCCCCGTCGTTCACGCCCGAGTCGCGCGAGCTCGTCCGGGCCGACATCGAGCGGCTGATGGAGGAGCTGTCCAACTGGGGGCGCTGGGGTCCCGACGACCAACTGGGCGCGGCGAACACGATCACGCCGGAGAAGCGCCTCGAGGCGCTGGCGATGGCCAGCGAGGGCATCACCGTGTCGCTCGCGCACCGGGTCCTCAAGAACGAGGCGGACGACGTGCCGCTGCCGTTCGGGCACAGCATGCTGGGCGTGCCCGACACGTCCGCCGAGCCGGGCTTCTTCGGCGGCGTCAGCGACAACTACAACGTCAGCTATCACGGCTACTCCCACAGCCACATCGACTCGCTGTGCCACATCCTGTCGAACGGCAAGATGTACAACGGCTTCTCGCACGACACGATCACCGAGGCGGGTTGCGCCAGCGCGTCGATCGACAACCTGCAGGGGGGCATCGTGACGCGCGGCATCCTGTTCGACATCCCGCGCCTCAAGGGCGTGCCGTATCTCGAGCCTGGCACGCCGATCTACACGGAGGATCTGGACGCCTGGGAGGAGATGGCCGGCCTGACGGTGCGGCCGGGCGACGCGATCTTCATGCGCACCGGCCGCTGGGCGCGGCGCGCCGAGGTCGGGCCCTGGAACATCTCCCAGAACTCGGCCGGGCTCCACGCCTCGACCATGCCCTGGGTGAAGTCGCGCGACATCTCGTTCATCGGCAGCGACGCGGCGCTCGACGTCGTCCCGTCGCTGGTGGAGGACGTCAACCTGCCGGTGCACCTGCTGACGATCGTGGCGATGGGCGTCGACATCTTCGACAACCAGGATCTGGAGGCGCTCGCCGAGACCGCCGCGTCGCTGAACCGGTGGGAGTTCACGTTGATCGCGGCGCCGCTGGCCGTGGAGGGCGGCACGGGCTCGCCGATCAACGCGCTGGCGATATTCTGATTCAGGCGGCGAGGAGGACGACGATGAAGGGTACGAACAGCCACCGGCGGCGGTTTCTGAAGCAGGGCGCGGCGGTGGCGGGGCTGGTGGCGACGCCGCAGGCGCTGGAGCTGGCGGGCGGATCGGCCGCGGCGGCGGCGCAGACGGTCGTCGACCACAACGCGCTCGAGAGCGTGCTCTACGGGCGACGCTCGCGCTTCGTCACGACCACGCGTGAGGTCGAGGGGCGCAGCCACAGCGAGCAGACGCTGATCCGGCCCCACCCGCACCGGCCGAGCGCCAGGACGCCGCTGGCCGAGCTGATCGGCACCATCACGCCGACGCCGCTGCACTTCACGACGCAGCACCACTACGGCATCCCCGACATCAACCCGGACGAGCACACGCTGCGGATCGAGGGCCTGGTGGAGCGGCCGCTCGTCTTCACGATGGACGAGCTGCGGCGGCTGCCGTTCGTCTCGCGGGCGTACTTCCTCGAGTGCGTCGGCAACCGGCCGAACCCGCGCGCCGAGACCGTCACGGGCACCCACGGCCGCATGGGCTGCAGCGAGTGGACCGGCGTGCCGCTGTCGGTGCTGCTCGACGAGGTCGGGCTGCGCGACGCCGCGTCGTGGATCGTGGCGGAGGCGGCCGACGGCGGGAAGCACACGAAGAGCATTCCGCTCGGCAAGGCGCTCGACGACGTCCTCGTTGCCTACGGCCAGAACGGCGAGCCGGTGCGGCCCGACCACGGCTACCCGCTGCGGCTGGTGGTGCCCGGCTTCGAGGGCATCTACAACGTCAAGTGGCTGAAGCGAATCAAGGTGGTCGACCAGCCCTACCTGTCGTTCCAGGAGCATTCGCGCTTCCTGACCCCGAATCCGAAGACGCAGCGCGACGCCTACGACTTCGGGCCGAACTCGGTCATCACGCAGCCGTCGGGCGGACAGCAGCTCCCGGCGCCCGGCGCCTACGTCGTCAGCGGCCTCGCCTGGTCGGGCAGCGGCGCGGTGCGGAAGGTGGAGGTGTCGACCGACGGCGGAGCCACCTACCAGGAGGCCGAGCTCGCCGGGCCGGTGCTGCCGAAGGCGCACACGCGCTTCTACCTGCCCTGGCGCTGGAACGGCGAGGAGGCCGTGCTGCAGTCGCGCTGCCTCGACGAGCGCGACCAGCTCCAGCCGACCGAGGCGGAGTACGCCCGCTACTGGGAGCTCACGCGGGGCCAGTTGTACGGCACCGTCCAGAGCCAGCTCGGACACTGCAACTGGATTCAGCCCTGGAAGGTCGGCCGGGACGGCAAGGTCACGAACGGCCTCGAGCCGGTCGACGTCGTCGTCGACGTGCACGCGTAGGACGATGCAGGGCAATACGATGAGCGAGCGGCACATCGCGCGCTGGGCGGTCGTCGCGCTGCTGGCAGCCGCCCTGCTGTCGGGCGGGGCGCTGCAGGCGCAGGAGACGGCGTCGCCCTCGGGGCTCGGCCGCCCGCTCACGGAGGCCGAGCAGCACGACCGGATCGTCGGGCCGGAAGGGGCCGATCTGCCCCCCGGCAGCGGCACGGCTGCCGAGGGGGAGATGGTGTTCGCGCGGCGGGGCTGCGCCAACTGCCACGGTCCGACCGGCGTGGAGGGACCGTCCATCGTGCTCGTCGACGGCGACGTCACGACGCGCAGCAACTACTTCCCCATCCGCTTCTGGCCGTTCGCGCCGAGCATCTGGGACTACATTCGCCGCGTCATGCCGTACGACCGGCCGGGGGTTCTCAGCGACGACGAGACCTACGCGGTGACGGCCTGGCTCCTCTACCGGAACGGCATCATCCAGCAGGAAGAGGTCATGACCGCCGAGACCCTGCCCGAGGTCAGGATGCCGGGCCGCGAAGACTATAAGGCGCCCGGCACCTGGACCCCCGACACGCGGCGCGGCTTCCGGATCCTGCCGGAGCCGTGATCGACCGGCTGCCCGGACGGACGATGCTCGCACGGCACTCGGCGGCCGTCGCGGCAACCGTCCGCGCCGACGGGAGCTCTCGCTCGTCCTTCCCGTGGCGCGCCTCACACCTGTGATCCCGGGGAGATCTGCGTCCGCCGCAAGTCGGCACCCGCCCGGCTTGCCTCTCAACCCCGAGAGCATCGAAGCAGACACGTTCATGGCGGCCTTCGACGCTCGGCACCCGAACGAGGAAGAACAGCGCGTCCTGCGATACGCTCGCGCCGACGGCACCGCGCGAGGCGTAATCGCGTGCGATCATGACACGATGAGCGATCCGGACGCGTTTCTGGCGGCCATCGCGCACGGCTTCGGGGCCGCCAAGGCCTACGGTTGCGGTCTGATGCTCATTCGGCGGGCGTCGCAGGGAATGGCATGATCTTCGAGCGCAACGCTGCTCCACACTGGCACCTGGACGTTCCCGGGGCGCGCTGGTTCAAGGCGGATCTGCACGTCCACACGATAGACGACCTTGCGGGCGGAAAGGCGAAACTGCCTGTGGGAATCGACGGGCCGCCCGAGGCGCAAGAAACCATCGCGGCCTACGCACGGCGCTTTCTGCAGTGTGCGATCGAGCGGCAGGTGCGCGTGATCGGCCTCACACCCCATTCGCCGCGAGTCGCCGCGAACGCCGAATCCAGCGCGGTCTGGAAGATCGTCGAGCAGTGGAACAACGACACGGACGACGACGGCAGGCCGTTCCGCGAGAGCATATACGCCGTGTTCCCCGGCTTCGAGCCGTGTCTCAAGGATGGCAAGAGCGGTCTGCACCTGCTGTTCCTGTTCGATCCGGAAGTCGGACGCGACCTCTACCTCAAGGCGTTCGACCTCGTCATGGGAGCGGAGCAGCCCTGGCGCGGGAATCAATTGGCGCTGTCCGCCAAGAGCGCCGAGCAGGCGTTCGCCGAGCTCCGCAACCTTCACTGCCGTGAGGCCGGCACGAACGCAGACGCCCCAGCCCGGTGGAACTACCTCACGCTCGCGCCTCACATCGACAACGAGAAGGGTCTTCTCGGTGCGCAAAAGGCGCAGGTGCTGGAACGATTTCAGCACGGTGAAATCGCCGGTCTCGAGCTCGGGGACAACAAGCTGCCTCAAGATGCGGTGCAGCACCGGACGTGGTTGCAGACCGGAATGCGCGAGCACCGGCAGGCGTTCTTCCACGGCAGCGACGCGTACTCGGTGCACGAGATCGGCAAGCGCCATACGTGGCTGAAGCTCGCCAGCCCCAGAATCGAGGCCTTGCGCCAAGCCTTCATTGCCACCGATTCCCGGATGCGCATCGGCTACGAACGGAATGCCACCGGGGATCTCGTGGAGATTGCGGCCCCGGATGTCACGGTGAATGAGCGGCCGTGGCTGAAGACCGTGACGGTCAAGGGCCGTGCGTCGTTCTTCGGCGGCAAGGACGATAGCGAGGCCAGCCGTTTCGACCTGAGCCCGGATCTGACGTGCATCATCGGCGGCAGCATGACGGGCAAGAGCACGTTCCTTGACGGCCTGCGCGTGCATGCTGGCGCGCCCTTGCCACAGGACGATCGAATCAGAAGGCAGGTCGAAGCGCGCGGGCGGGAGATGTTTCTCGGCGGTTCGCCCGAGATCACGATGGAGTGCCCCGGCAGTGACCCGACTGCGCCGGCGCACAAGCGATGGCCGGCGGTGTTCCACGCGCAGAACGAGTTGCAGCGACTCGCTCAGGAACCGGAGGCGGTCGAGGACATCCTGGCCCGGCTGGTGGCGTCGGAGACACAGAACATCACGGCACACGAAGAACGGCTGAACGCCTTGGACCGGGAGCTTGGAGGCGCGGTCAAGCGGTTTGCGAAGCTGGACGAGGACGTTGCCGACGCCGAACAGGCCTTCGAGCGGAGCAAGAGTGCCGCCGCCGCGCTGGGCACTTTCTCGGACGCCGGTATCGAAGACCTTCATCGGGCATCCCGCAACCTGCGCGATTGGGAGACTGCAGCACAGGCAATCGGCGAGTTGGCGACCAGCCTGAACCGTGTCCTGCAAGCGGCGGAGTCGCTCGATCCGCCTCGTATCGAGGCGAAGCTGAACGGCTCGCTGCAGACCGCCAATGCGTATGCGCCGGAAGGCGAGTTCCGTGCACACTGGGAACGACTCCGATCGACGCTGGGGGCCGCCCGGGACGAATTGGCGGGCGCGAAGGCGGCCACCGAGTCGGCCGTTGGTGTCTTGTCCGAGCACGAGCGGGGCGTGCGTACCGACGTCGAGCGCAAGCTTGCCGCGCGCGGCGTGGATGGTGCGAAGATCAAGGAATTCCAGGTGCTCAGTCGTCAGGCGGCGCTGCTCGGGAGCTATGTAGCGAATCTCGATCAGGCGCGCGACAAGCTCACTGGCGCCGAGCGCTCGTTCAAGGCGCTGATCGCGGAGCGGCGGAACCTGGTTGGCCTGCAGAGAGCCGCTTTTGATCGTGTCATCGATACGATCCGCATCGAATTCGGCGGACGGATTTCGGCCCGCAGAATCGATGACGGCAGTCGCGCTCCTCTCGAAAGGTTTCTCAAGCGACTGAACCAGCGAGGGATTACTCGTTGGTGGAATGACTTGCCAGACGGAAAGAAGCCGTCGCCCCAGCAGTTGCTCGACAAGCTGAACGCCCGCAAGCTGGCGGGTGTCGGGATGAGCGGTGCGGTCCAGACAACGTTTCTCGGCTGCCTTGGACGGCAAGAGCGGCGCGAGTTGGCAGCCGTTCGCTGCCGTGACCGCTATCTGCTCGAGCTCGAAACGGATGCGGGCAGCCGCAGTCTGAGTGCCCTCTCGGGGGGGCAGCGCGTCAGCGTGCTGCTCTCGTTGCTGCTGGAAACCAAGGACGACCGTCCCCTGGTGATCGACCAACCGGAGGACGAGCTGGACAACCGGTTCCTGTTCAACACCGTCTTGCCAGCGCTCAAGCGGCTCAAGGGACGCCGCCAGATCATCGTCGCAACGCACAACGCCAACATCGTGGTGAACGGCGATGCGGATCAGGTCATCGAACTGCAAGCAACCGCGAACCGGGGTCGTGTCGAGCGGGCAGGGACCATCGAGCACCCCGTCGTGCGGGACGCAATCGTCCGCACGGTCGACGGTGGCGACGACGCGTTCCGGTTGCGCCGGCTGAAGTACGGATTCTGAATCCGGACAAGCCAAACATGGAGTGGCTGGACATCCTGCGGCGCGTCGAGGTCGGCGAGAACCAACATACGGAATTCAAGCGGGGGCTCGGTGACTTCTCGAGCATCGGCAGGGCGATCTGTGCCTTCGCCAACACCGAGGGCGGCGTCATCGTGCTCGGGATCACTGATCGTGGCGAGATCGTCGGGGTCAGGGAGAACGCCGAGAACGTACAGGAGCGCCTCACCGCATTCCTGCACACGGGATGCAGTGCGCCAGTCTCGGCCCGCACGGGACGCCAACAAGACCCCAACGGATGGGTGCATTGGGTTGAAGTGCCGCGCCAGAGAGGGTTCGAGCCGATGCGGTACGACGGCCGCGTCTGGGTTCGCCGCGCGCGCAGCAGCGTCGAACCGTCACCCACGGAACTGCAGGAGCTCTACAACACGTTCGGATACATCCTGACCGAGGAACGCACGATTCAGGATGCGACCGCCGCGCACATCGACCTCGCGGCATTTCGCTCATATCTGAATCGGCTCGGATTCGATACGCAGCAAGAACCGCAACCTGACAACGAGGACGACCTTCGCAACCGCGGCGTGCTGGTTGACATCGGCAACGCGTTGAGGGCAACGCTCTACGGCACCCTGGCGTTCGGCCGGGAGCCGCAACGCTACCCGCAGACCCGGAATTTCCGCATCGCGTGCGCGGCCTACGCGGGTCACGATCGGGCCTCGGAGGTTCTGCAAGTCGCCGATGCCTGCGGGCGAATGAACGAACAGGTCGATCGTGCAGTCGGGTGGTTCCTGGGACTCGGCCGATTCGAGTCGTACGGACACTTGATCCGTGACGACCGCCATCTGCTTCCCCGTGCGGCGATTCGCGAGGCGTTGGTGAACGCCGTCACCCATCGCGACTACGCGCTCATGGGCTCGAAGGCGTTCCTCGAGGTGTTCACCGATCGCGTGGACGTGACCAGTCCCGGCGCCCTCCCCAATCACATGACGGTCGAGCAGGTCCGCGCCGGCGCCAACCCACGAGCGCGGAACGACTCGATGGGCCACTTCATGGCTGCAATGGGATTCATGGAAGGTCGCGGCAGAGGCTGGTTGATCATGCGCAGGGAGATGCGCGCATTCAACGGGACGGAACCGGAGCTTGTCAATGCCGAACGAGACCGACTCGTCAGGGTGACGTTTCGTCTCGACGAGGAGACGCTTTCCGCGCCGCCCAACCAGGAGGCTGCGGAGCGAGACGCGTGATGGCGACACCGCCGGGGTTGCCCGCCCTCCGCGGCTCCCGGGAGTCTGCGCCGTAGAACGGCGCAGACTCCCGGTGAGGGCTGGTTGGGCGGCAACCGGAGCCGGAGGCGACGATTGCCGGGCTACCGGTCGCCGGTGACGTTCACCCGAATGCGGTACAGCCCGGTGCGGGCCGTCATGTAGAGCGTGCGTCGGTCCGCATCGCCCCACGCCACGTTGGCCGGTACGAGGTCCGGCTTGATGGTCCCGAGATGCCGCCCGTCCGGCGCGATGACCCAGACGCCCCCCGGGCCCGTCGCCCACAGGTTGCCCTGCTCGTCGATCTTCAGACCATCGGGGGCGCCGCTCTCCTCCGAGCCGCTGGCGTCGAGCAGCAGCTCGGCCTCGCCGAGCGTGCCGTCCTCGTTCACCGGGTACGCCATCCACTGCTGCGTGCGGCTGTCGGCCACGTACAGGACGGACTCGTCCGGCGAGAAGGCGATGCCGTTCGGGCCGGTCTGCTCGGCCAGGCGGACGAGCTCGCCGCCGGGGCTCAGCCGGTAGATCCCGTTCGCATCCTGCTCCTGCGCCTCGGGGCTCGGCAACCCGTAGGGCGGGTCGGTGAAATAGAGCGAGCCGTCGGAGTGGTAGTCGAGGTCGTTCGGGCTGTTCAACCGCCCGCCTTCGTAGCTGTCGACGACCACGCTGCGCATCCCGTCGGCCGCAATCCGCGAGATCCGGCCGTTGAAGTGCTCGGTGAAGACCACGTTCCCGTCCGGGTCGACCGCGATGCCGTTCGAGCCGACGATGCGCCCCGCCTCGTACTCGCCCTCGTAGACCGGGTTCAGGAAGTCGCTGACGGCGCCGTCCGGGTCCCACCTGACGATGCGGTTGCCGGGAATGTCGCTGAACAGCAGGAAGCCCCCCTCGTCGTCGATCCACGCCGGCCCCTCGGTGAAGCCGAACCCGCCGGCCAGCTCCTCGATCACGGCGTCGGCCGGCACGAGCGCGTCGAAGGCCGGGTCGAGGCGCTCGATCGTGCCCGCGCTCGGCGCCGCCTCCTGCTCGGCCGCCGCCTCCGGCTCGGCACTGCCGCCGCACGCCGCCATCGAGAGCACCCCCACAAGCACCCACATTCGCATCACGCATCTCCTCCCGTGTCCGTCTGTTCGAAGCGTCCCAAGCGTAGCACGGCGGGCGCCCCTGAACACGACGAAGCCTTCATGTCAGAATCCCGACATGGCGAACACCAGCACAGCCGCGCACAGGAGCGGTTCGGCCCGGACACGCCGGGCCACCTACCAGGACGTGCTTGACGCGCCGGCACATCGGGTCGCGGAGATCGTCGACGGTACGCTCTACACTTGGCCGCGCCCGGCACCGCCGCACGCAGTCGCCAGCTCACGGCTGGGTTCCGACCTCGTAGGACCTTTCGACAGGGGCCGCGGCGGCCCGGGCGGATGGTGGATCATCGACGAGCCGGAGCTGCACCTCGCCGAGGACATCCTGGTCCCCGACCTCGCGGGCTGGCGCCGGGAGCGAATGGCGGAGTTGCCGGACACGGCATACTTCACCCTCGCACCGGACTGGGTGTGCGAGGTGCTCTCGGTCTCGACGCGCAGGTTCGACCTGCATGGCAAGCGTCCGGTCTACGCCCGCGAAGGGGTCGGGCATCTGTGGCTCGTGGAGCCCGCGGACCGCACCCTGGAGGCGTTCGAGCTGCGTGAAGGACAGTGGGTGCTGATTGCGAGCGCGCAGGACAATGATCCGGTCAGCATCCGCCCTTTCGATGCAGTCACCTTCAGCCTCGGGGATCTCTGGCCTTGAGCGCCCCGATGGTGAGCACATCACGGAAGGTGGGAACACGGTCAGCTCCCGCGGCCGGGTCAGCATCCCGCTGACGCATTCCCCCACGGCTCACGTGACGGGGTCTGAGCCGGCTCTCCGTGAAGTATCCAACCTCACGGAGAGCCGCTCGCCGGTCCCGTTGACGCTGAGACGGAACACCCTGTTCGGCCACTCCGAGAGGGCCCCGGATTCGGCCAGCACTCTGCCGAGGGCCTTGGCATGGGCAGCCATATCGCCCTTGCCGGCGAGGACCTCGCAATCCCTCACTCGCACGGAGCCGTTCCACGACTTCTTCCCGCTCAGTCGTGTAATCGCCGTCACATCAAGGTCGACATCCTGGCCGTGGACTGCCCTCTCCAACGCTGACAGCAACTCTTCGATCCGAGACTCCCAGAAAGGCCCGTACATGCTGCGGTGCCGTCCTTCGGCCGGGTGCTTCGGTCCGCCAACCCTCTTGCGTTGTTGTAGTGTGCTCCTGATCCGTTCGATCTCGGCCGCGCCGACGCCCGTCGGCGAAACGACTGTCAACAGGCGAGCGATGAGGTCGAGCGCAGCACTAGCATCGTCGTCCGTCAATGGATCCTGATGTGCCCATTTGTTCCGGTAATAGAGCAGACGGACGATACAGCTCTTGGGAAAATTCAATTGGCGGAAGAGGGGGCCCCACGTCCTCTGCATCAGTTTGAGCAACCCATCGACGCCCCACTCGGTCACCGGCTTGCCGCGATACCACGGGTATTCGTCGACGAACCGCCGGCAAACGGAGTCGTCCAGGAGTTGCACCCTCTCCTGCACGAACGGTTCCATCTCCGCCTTCAATAGGTACAGCGCATCAGCAAGAAGGGCTTGGTTCGTTGCCATTTCGTCCGTCGGCCGCTGGAACCGCCAGTCTCACCGGCCGCTTATGGTTTCGCGAGCGATTTCGATGCAGGGTGCTCCGAGGCGGCATCATCCGGCCATTGGGTCGGCGAATGGCGGTCAGGCCGGTCGCAGGCACCTCAACGCGAAGTTTGTTGTCTCCACGAACGCTCCTCCGGTGCCACGCGCTGGAGGCAGACGACCGAGACAGGCGCCGCAGCCGTGGGAGCCCCGCTACATCCAGACCTGCTCGTCGTCCGCGTCAACGTCGGGCGCCGGCGCGGCGGCAATGCGCAGGGCGACGTCGCCGGTCACGGCGACGCTGCCGGTGTGCGGCGCGTAGCCGGCCTTGCGCACGTACAGGTCGTAGTCGCCCGCCGGCACGTCGACCCGCGTGCGCCCTTCGGCATCCGTCGCCGCGCGGTACGGACCCAAGTGCACCTCGGCCGCGGCGAGCGGCTGCCCCGTCTCCTGGTCGTGGACCGTGACCGTCACGCGGTGCTCGGGCGGCGCGGCCGCGCGGAAGCTGAACGCGGCCTGCGCCTCCGCGTGCGGCGCCTCCGCGGATCCGCTGTCCGCGGCCGGCGGCGCGCCGGACCCGGCCGCCGGGAACGTGACCGTCCAGGCGTGCACGCCGGCCTCCGCCGGGGCGGCCAGCGCCACGCTCGCCGCGTACAGGGCGCGGGTGCCGGCCGCCGGCTGCGGGCCGAGCCGTCCCCGGCCGACCTCGGCGCCGGCGGCGTCGCGGACCACGACGGGCCGCCCCGCGAGCGAGCACGCGGCGGGGCACTTGACGCCTATCGTCGCGGCGAAGCGGCTGCCCACGACGATCGGCGACGGCACGCCCCACACGGCGATGCTCGTCGCGTGCGGCGGCGCGGCCGCGTCCGACCGCTCAGGGGCGGCCGCGTCCGGCGGCGCCTCGTCCACGGCTCACGCCACCCCGCCGTTGAGCGCGGCGTCCCGGCCGGCGATGCGGCCGAACACCAGGCAGCGCCCCAGGCCGTGCTGCGCGAAGCCGCCCTGCGACTCGCCGGCGCAGTACAACCCCGGAATGACCTGGCCGCGCGTGTCGATGACCTGCGCGCTCGCGTTCGTGCGCAACCCGGTGAGCGAGTCGTGCAGGATGGGCGTCGACCAGGCCGCGTAGAAGGGCGGGCGCTGGATCTTGTAGCGCGGCGCCGGCTTGTCGAAGTCCTCGTCCACGCCCGTGTCGACGAACGTGTTGTAGCGGGCGACGGTCTCCTCCAGCGCCGCCGCCGGCAGCGGCTTGGCCTGATACGGGTTGCGAATCGCCGCCGCCAGCTCGGCGAGCGTGTCGGCCGCGAAGAAGTAGCCGTCGAGGTCGACGTTGGGCGGCCGCGGGTCCCACTCCTCCCGCTCCACGGCGTCCTGGTCGAAGATGGCCCAGATCGGCCCGCCCCCGTTCAGCTTGTTCTCGTCACCGCTCCAGGCCATGGCGGCCGCGAAGAAGTCGTAGCGCGAGTCCAGCTCGTTCCAGAAGCGCCGGCCGGTCTGGTTGACGAGGATCAGGTCGTGCCAGTCGACGACGCTCAGGCCCGACGCGCGCGCGAGGTCGAAGATGCGGGCGTCCGGCTGCCAGATCAGGCTCGAGTAGCCCCACTGGCACCCGATGTGGCGCGTCTTCGAGATCGCGATGCCCTCCTCGACGGTCTGGTTGGCCGTGCCCCACAGCGACGCCCCGACGGCCATCGCGGCGAGCTCGCCGTCGCCGCTCTGCCGCGACCACGGCTCGCCCGCCACCTGGTACTCCTCGGTCAGCCGCGGGTCGAACGTGCGCCGCAGCGTCACGTTGCTCGTGCTGCCGCCGGTGGCGACCAGCACGCCCTTGTGCGCCCGGATGTGCACCGTGCGGCCGTCGTGGGTGGCGGTGATGCCCAGCACGCGCCCGGCTGACGGGCTCTCGCGGACGATGCTCGTCATCTTGTGGCGCAGCAGCACCTCCACGCCCTTCGCCCGCGCGCTCTTCTCGAGCGCCCGGACGAGGCCGGAGCCGACCCGGGTCGGGTGATGCGTCACCCGCTCGCTGGCCACCGGCCACTGGATGGTGCGCTGCTGGCGGCGCACGCGCGACGCCTGGGTCGGACCGGTGAGGTGGTCCTGGAACTTCACGCCGTTCTCGATCAGGAACTCGAACGTCGGCGCGTTCTCGTCCGCGAACGCGCGCACGAGGTCGCGGTCGCTGTAGCGGCTCTGCATGTGGTCGTGGCGTATCCAGTCCACGAAGACCTGGTCGGCGGTGTCCTCGACGCCGTGCTTGCGCTGGTTGCTCGTGCCGCCCCCGAGGTGGACCTGCCCCCCGGAGCACATGCCGTGGCCGCCGATGTCCACGTTCTCCTCGACCATGATCACGGACGCGCCGTGGTCGAGCGCGGCGACCGCCGCGGCCAGCCCCGCGGTGCCGGCGCCGATCGTGACGAAGTCCGCCGCCACGTCCCAGAAGTCCTGCGCTTCCGCCGCGTTCGGCGCGCCGAGTCCGGCCAGCGCCGTGGCGCCGACACCGGCCGTGGCGCCCCGCTTCAGAAAGGACCGCCGACTGACGCTCGCATCCTGCCGTGTCGACTTGGGCATGGCCTTCTCCTCCCCCGTACGAACCGCACTCTACCGGCACCGCCGGAGTCGCGCAAGACGTTTCGGGCCCCCACGGCGCACGATTCGGAACGCGCGACGGGGCGATGTGACACACTGTCGCGAGGTCGGCGCGGAGGGAGATCATGACGAAGCCGCGGTCCGTCGATCGGCGGAGGTTCCTGGCCGGGAGCGCCGGCGCCGCGGGCGCCGCGGTCCTCGGCCGGCTGCCGCTGGAGCTGCTGGCCGGGCAGGCCGCGACCCCGCCCGCGCAGGGCTGGGACGCCGGGCGCGTGCGGCACCTGCTGCCGGCGGTCAGCGACTCGCGCCTGCTGCTGAAGGCGTCCTTCGCGGCGCCTCTGGCGGCGGCGCCCACACTCCGCGTCGGCGGCGCCGCGGTCACGGGCCGCATGAACGACACGGCCGGCGAGCACTGGCAGTTCCACGCCACGGGCCTCGAGCCGGCGCGCCGCTACACGCTGTCGCTCGTGGGCGCCGGGGGACGCGCGCTGTGCGAGCCGTGGCCGCTGTCGACGTTCCCGGCGCCCGACGCCCTGCCGCAGCGGTTCCGCCTGCTCTTCTTCACCTGCGCCGGCGGTCCCGGCGGGACGTACGCGGGCATCGGCGAGCGCAGCGGCTTTCTGCCGACGGCGGTCCGCAACCGCCTGCTGCGCCGCGCGCTCGCGTTCGCGCCCGACGCGGCGGTCGCCAACGGCGACCACATCTACTGGGACCTGCACGTCTGGCAGGGCGAGGGCGCGGGCGGGCTGAGCGCCGCCGGGCGCCGCTCGAACTTCGACTTCTCCGCGTCCGTGTTCGCCGCCAGCAACGAGGCCGCGCTCAAGGCCGCGGCCGGGCCGCAGATCGTGCCCGTCTACGGCACGGACTTCCGGTCGACGCCGGTGTTCTTCCTGCAGGACGATCACGACCACTGGGAGAACGACGCGGTCACCGACGCCATCGCCAACTTCCCGATCCCGTGGTTCCAGCTCCAGCTCGCGCGGGCCACGCAGCAGCTCTACTACCCCGAGTTCCTGCCCGACGCGCGGCGCCCGGCGGGGTTGCCGTGGTCGGCGGCCGGCGACCGCGGCGACCTGTCCGAGAGCTTCGGCACGCTGCGCTACGGCGCCCTGGCGGAGGTCCTGCTGTACGACGTGCGGCGGACGGTCAGCCTGGCCGGGCCGAACGCGGTCTTCGTCGACCGCCAGGTGGAGCGCTGGCTCGTCGAGCGGACGCGCGCCACGGAGGTGCGGCACCTGGTCCACGCGCCGTCCAACCCGTTCGGCTGGAGCGCCGGCAAGTGGGGCGAGTGGTACCCGGACGTGCTCGATCGCGACACGGGCGAGCTGACCACCGCCGTCGCGAAGGCCTACTGGCAGTCGGGCTGGCTCCGTCAGCACGACCGGCTGGTGGCGGCGATAGCGTCCCAGCCCGGGCGGGTGCCGCTGGTGGTGAGCGGCGACCTGCACGCCATCGGCATGGGCCGCATGCACCGCGCCGGCAGCCTGGACCTGGGCGCCCGTCCCGTCACGACGGTGCTGAGCGGCCCGATCGGCACGTCCGTGCGGGGCTTCCCCTCGGTGGTGCGCGGCGTCGGCGCGACGCCGCCGGCCCACCTCGATCTGGAGGAGTCGGTGGCCCCCATCGAGGACCACGGGTTCACCCTGGCCGACTTCCTGCCCGATCGGATCGTGCTGCGCCAGTTCCGCTGGGACGTCGACCGCCAGCCGCTCGACGCCATCGACACACTCGAGCCGTTCCACACGGCGGAGCTGCCCGTGCCGGGCTAGCTAGCGCCGCTCGACGGCGCAGACTCCTACAGGCGCCTGGCCCGCAGGATGAGCGCCTCGCCGAACAGGACCTCGCGGCTGAACATCTGCTTCGCGATCTCGCGGTTGCGCCGGCGCTGGGCCGGGTCCTTCTCCTCCCGGTGGAAGACCCACCTCGTCAGCATCCACGCCGCGGGCGCCAGGGGCGCATAGACCCAACTGATTGCCTTGATCCGGTTCGTCGTCACGTCCGTGATGCGGAACCCCGAGCGGTGGAGCAGGTAGCGCAACTGGGGGAACGAGAGCAGCGCCACGTGCTGCCAGGGCGTGGGACGGGTCTCGTCGAGAGGCACCTTGCCCTTGTTGTGGAAGCCGGTCAGCAGGTAGCGCCAGCGGGAGCGCAGCGCCGAGATGTTCGGCGTCGAGAGGATGAGGTAGCCGCCCGGGCGCAGCACCCGGCGGCACTCGCGGACGAAATCGAACTGCCGTTCGATGTGCTCGATGCCGTCGATGTTCACGACGGCGTCGAACGCGCCGTCGTCCCACGGCAGCCGCTCGACCATGTCGGCCCGGGCGGACGTGCTGCCCGCGACTGGCGGGACGGCCTGCACGTCGGCGGCCGTGACGTCGTAGTCGCCGACCAGCCGCCGGGTGAAGGCGCCCTCGCCGGCCGGCATGTCGAGCACCTTCCGCACGCCGTCGCAGCGCCGCAGGAGCCGCTCCGCGACGGCGTGCGTGTTCTTCGATGCGTGCTCGCGGCAGGCGCCGGCATCCGGCGGCGCCGTCACCGCCGCCGGGCCCCCGCGGCCTCCCGCCGGCGGGCCGCCGCTCCCGGCCTCAGCGGTTGCGCGGGCGGTCGTCCGGGTCGCACAGCTCGCCGAGCCTCCCGGAGCCGCCGCAGTAGCTGACGTCCTGAATCTGCACCCGCAGCCCGTCCGGATCGGCGAACGTCAGCTCCTCGGCCGGCGGGTCGGTATCCGCGCGCATCCGGATCCGCGCCTCGACGCCGTGGGCGGCCAGCCGCTGCTGGACGTCCGCGGCGTCGAATCCCTCCATGCCGAAGCAGTAGTGGTTGATGTGCGGGCGGTCGCCGCGCGACAGCGCGACGAACTGCGGGCCGCCCCCGATGCCGAGCACCGGGACCGTCGGTGCGTCCCAGTCGCGCTCCGTGCCCTGGGTGGTGACCAGCGGCAGGCCGAGCACCCGCTGGTAGAAGTCGGCCGACCGCTGCACGTCCGCCACGGTGAGCGTGACGTGGTTCAGCGTCGTGACCGGAATGGGCGCCGCGGCCGGCTGCGCGGCGGGCGCCGCGCCGCCGGCCGCGGGCCGCGCCATCATCAAGGCGGAGAGCGCCACCACCAGCTCCCGCCGCGTCATCTGCCCGCCCTCGTAGCAGCGCACCAACCGATCGACCATCTCGCTCATGACTTACCTCCTGGTGGAAATCCCGCGTCGCGGCGACGCCCGGCGGGCGTCAGCACGCGCGGACGTCCACGTCGACCTCCAGCCCCGCGGCTGCGTCGCCGCGGAAGCTCCCGGTCACGGGCGCGGCGTCGGGCGGCCGGGCGGCCGCGGCCACCGCCACGTGCCGATCGGCCACCGCCAACCCCAGGCTCGGATCGTAGCCGCGCCAACCGCCGCCGCTCAGGTACACCTCGCCCCACGCGTGGAGCTCGTCGCCCGCGCCCCCGGCGCGGGCGGCGTAGCCGCTGGCGAATCGCGCCGCGAGCCCCACGGCGCGGCAGCCCGCGACGAACAGCACGGCGAGGTCGCGGCAGGCGCCGCGCCCCGTCGCCAGCGTCGTCTCGGGCGGCTGCGGCGGTCCCTCCGGCCGCGGCTGCACGGAGAGCTCGCGGTGCAGGCGGCGGGCCAGCTCGAGCGGGAAGCGCATCTGGTCGCGCCCGGCCTCCCGCACGGCCGCGAGCGCCAGCGCGCGCACCTCGGGGTGCGCGGCGTCGGGAGCCGACCGGTACGGCTGCAGCCCGGCCGCACGATCCGGCGCGCAGGTGTACGGCAGCGACCGCTCCGACTCGGCCGGCAGGAAGCGGAACGGGTCCGCGCGCAGCGTCTCGACCCGGGCGCGCGTACGCAATCGCAGCGCCGTCGTCAGCCCCTCGAACCACGCGTGGGTGACCACGTTGCCGTCGAGGTCCAGATTGTCGGCGCGCACCGCCGGCGGCGGCTCGATCTCCAGCGCGAAGTCGAGCAGGCGCACCGCCCCGTCCGACCGGGGCCGCAGCCGCACCAAGTGCGGTTCGAGGAAGACAGGCGCCGCGAACGTGTACGTCGTGCGGTGCCGGATGGTGATCGTCACGGGGATGCCGGCACCGGGGGGTCCGGCGACGACGCCGCGTCCAGCTCGTCGTAGGCGCGATCGAACCACTCCCCCGGCGTCTCCTCGATCGCCCGCCGGACGCGCGCATCCCACCACTGCGAGAGCCGCTCGAAGTCCTGCTTCTCGAAGCGGCGCTCGACGATGCGGAACGAGTTGCGCCGGTACAGCACCACGTCGATGGGAAAGTCGACGTCGGCCGCGCTGATGCGCGTCGAGTCGAACGACAGGCACGCGACCTTGAAGGCGTGGCGCAGCGAGTCCTCGGCCGTGAGCGCCCGGTCGAGGATCGGCTTGCCGTAGCCTGTCGATCCGATCACGTGATACGGCGTCAGGCTCTCCGTGTCCACCCAGTTGCCCTCCGGGTAGAGCAGATAGAGCTTGGCCGCGGCGTCGCGCTCCATCTGCCCGCCGACGAGCGTGTGGATGTTGAACGACATGCCGCTCTCGACCAGGGCCCGGCGATCCTCCCGGGCCACCCGGCGCACCTGCTCCGCGAGCAGGTTGACCGCCTGGTACAGGCGCTCGAACGGCTGGTCGCGCTCGCCGAGCGCCTCCTCGAGATAGGTGAGCGTCTTGTCCCGCAGCGAGCGCAGGCCGGACGTCATGACGAAGAACGTCCCGTGCGGCGGCGAGTAGACGCTGACCTTCTGCAGGGTCGCCTTCTCGAGACCGGACATGATGAGGGTGTCGGACAGCCCGACGATACCCTCTTCCACGTTCATCGCGACGCAGTAGGTCATGGCGTGCGCGCGGCGGCTGGCGCGCTGGACGGCGCGAAGAAGGTGCGCGTTATCTCGTTGCCGACGTGGTTGAGCTTCTCCTGGAGCGTGTCGACGAAATCGTGCAGCCCGGTGCTCACCACGTCGCCGATATCAGTATAGTCGAGGTCCGCGACGAGCCGGCCCAGCTCCCGCTCCGCCGCGTTGGCGAACCGCCGCGCCGGCGTGCCGGTCACGGCGTGGAGCGATGCCTGCGCGCGGCCGGCGCAGTGCTGCACCGAGCGCGGGAACTCGCGGTTGAGGAGCAGGAAGCTCGCCACGGTCAGGGCGGCGACGCGCCCGTGCATGCGCCGGTACGCCTCGAGGCCGCTGGCCGACCGGAGCAAGGCGCCCCACTGCAGGTCGTCGATCGGCTTGCCCACGTCGGCCGCCGACGGCAGCAGCAGGAAGTACTTCAGGTCGAGGATGCGCGTCGTCTGGTCGGCCCGCTCGATGTGCCGGCCCATCTGACTGAAGTGCCAGGCCTCGCCGTGCTCCATGGTCTCGTTCTTCGTGCCCTCGATCATGTGCGACGAGCGGCGCACCTCGCGGAAGAACGCGTGCGCGTCCCACAGCGCCCGCTCGCGGGCGCCCGGCTGCCGCAGGAAGAGATAGAAGCGGTTGATCTCCTCCCACATCTCCGACGAGAGGATCTCGCGCACCGAGCGCGCGTTCTCGCGGGCCGTGGTCACGCACGAGACGATCGAGTTCGGGTTGAGGGCGTCGAACGTGAGGAAGTCGATGACGTTGGCCCGCGCCGGGCCCCCGTAGCGCGCGCGGAAGTCCGCCTCGTCGCCCGTCACCTTCACCATCGGATCCCACTGCTCGGCATCCTGTCCGGGCAGGTCGAGAACGAGCTGATTGTTCACGCCGACGACGCGCGCCACGTTCTCGGCCCGCTCGATGTAGCGGCTCAGCCAGTAGATGGAGGCGGCGACGCGGCTCAGCATGCCAGCACCCAGGTGTCCTTGCTCCCGCCCCCCTGCGAGGAGTTGACCACGAGCGACCCCTTGCGCAGCGCCACCCGCGTCAGGCCGCCGGGCACCACGTAGATCTCCCGCCCGTACAGGATGTACGGGCGCAGGTCGACGTGCCGGCCTTCGAACCGCCCGGCGATGCGGGTCGGCACGCGCGACAGGGCCAGCGTGGGCTGGGCGATGTAGTTGCGCGGCGCCGCCTCGATGCGCGCGGCGAACTCGCGCTGCTCGCCCGGGGTGGACGCGGGGCCGACCAGCATCCCGTACCCGCCCGCCTCGTTGGCGGCCTTGACCACCAGCTTCGGCAGGTGGTCGAGGACGTAGCGCCGGTCGTCGTCCCGCCAGCAGAGCCAGGTCGGCACGTTGGGCAGGATCGCCTCCTGATCGAGGTAGTAGCGGATCATGTCCGGGACGTAGGCGTAGACGACCTTGTCGTCGGCCACCCCGGTGCCGGGCGCGTTGACGAGCGTGACGCGCCCGCGCTGATACAGCGCCATCAGGCCCGGCACGCCGAGCAGCGAGTCCGGCCGGAAGCAGGTCGGGTCCAGGAAGTCGTCGTCGATGCGCCGGTAGAGGACGTCCACCGGCTCGAAGCCGCGGGTCGTGCGCATCTGCAGCCGGTCGTCCACCACGGCCAGATCGCGCCCCTCGACCAGCTCGATCCCCATCTGCTGCGCCAGGAACGAGTGCTCGAAGTAGGCCGCGTTGTAGACGCCGGGCGTGAGCACGGCGACGCTCGGCCGGCTCTGCGAGGGCGGCGCCACGTCCTCGAGCATCTGCAGCAGGCGGCTCGGGTAGTCGTTGACCGGCCGCACGCCCAGCCCCTCGAAGACGGCCGGGAACGTCTCCTGCATCACGGCCCGGTTCTCGAGCAGATACGACACGCCCGACGGGCAGCGCAGGTTGTCCTCGAGCACGTAGATCGTCCCGTCCCGGTCGCGCACGAGGTCGGTGCCCGTGATGTGGCACCACACCCCGCCGGGCGGATCCAGGCCGGCGCACTGCGGTCGGAAGCCCTGCGACGACTCGACGACGGCCGCGGGAATCACGGCGTCGCGCACGATCTTCCGCTCGTGGTAGACGTCGTCGATGAACAGGTTCAGCGCCTCGATGCGCTGCTTCAGGCCGCGCTCGATCGGCTCCCAGGCTTCGCCGGGCACGATCCGCGGCACGACGTCGAAGGGGAGGATGCGCTCGGTACCCTGCTCGTCGCCGTAGACGGTGAAGGTGATCCCGGTGTTGAGCAGCGCCCGCTCCGCCGCCTGGTGGCGCCGGATCAGCTCGCCCGCGGGCAGCGACTCGATGCGCTCGACGAGCAGGCGCGCCTCGGGCCGCGGCGAGCCGTCCGCCTGGAACATCTCGTCGTGGAAGCCTTCGGTGTCATAGCCGTCGAACGTCATGAATTCTGCATCGATCCTGCGCGGCGCCGCAGCGGGTCGCCGCCGCGGCGCCCGCCCGCCTCACCGCGTGCGTTCCAGGAATCTGAGCAGCTCGCTGTCCGTTCCCAGAATGAAATACGTCTCGGGATCCATCGTCTGCTCGTACGTCTCCAGTGACTTCGTGAACGCGTAGAAGTCCGCATCCCGGTTGTACGCCTCGGCGTAGATGTTCGTCGCCTCCGCGTCGGCCTCTCCGCGCAGCTCCTCGGCCTGGCGGTACGCCTCCGACTGGATCTGCGCCAGCTCGCGTTCCCGCTCGCCATGAATCCGCGCCGACTCGCCCTGCCCCTCGGACCGGAACTGCTCGGCGATGCGCTGCCGCTCGGCGATCATCCGCGCGAAGACGTCCTTCTGGACCTCCTCGACGTAGTTGATCCGCTTCAGCCGCAGGTCGAGCAGCTCGATGCCCAGATCGGCCGTCCGCTCCGCGGCCGTGGCCAGGATGTCCCGCGTGATCTCGCGCCGCCCGCGCTCGATGGCCTCGAGGATGACCGCCTCCTCCTCGGACTCGATCGGCACGTCGTCGGGGTCGCGGTTGGAGCTCCGTACCAGCTCGATCAGGTCGTGGCGGGCCACGGCGTTCCGCGTCTCGCCGTCGAGGATGTCGTCGAGCCGCGACTGCGCCCCGCGCTCGTCGCGCAGCCGCTGGAAGAACAGCAGCGGATCCGTGATGCGCCAGCGCGCGTAGGTGTCGACCCAGATGAAGCGCTTGTCGCGCGTCGGCACCTGGTTGGGGCTGCCGTCCCACTCGAGGAACCGCTTCTCGAAGTAGTTGGGCCGCTGGATGAACGGCAGCTTGAAGTGCAGCCCGGGCGCGACCACGGGGTCGCCGACCGGCTCGCCGAACTGCGTGATGATGACCTGCTCGGTCTCGTTGACGGTGTAGAGCGACTGGGCCAGGACGAGCAGCAGGGCGGCGACGACGGCGATCCGCGTCGGGGTCAGGCGCATCATTGGCCACCTCCCGTGGCGCGCGTGGTTGCGGGCAGCGGCCGCGTCCCGTTCCCGTCGAGCGACAGGAGCGGGAGCACGCCGGTCGCGTCCTCGTCGACGTAGAGCTTGCGGCCCACCTGCGGCAGGATGCGCTGCATCGTCTCCAGGTAGAGGCGGCGGCGCGTGACCTCCGGCGCATCCTCGTACTCCTCGACGATGGCCGTGAAGCGCACGGCGTCGCCGCGCGAGCGGTTGACGCGGTCGAGCGCGTAGCCCTCGGCCTGCAGCACCGTCTGCTGCGCCTCCCCGCGCGCGCGGGGGATGACGCGGTTGTACTCCGCCCGCGCCTCGTTGATCATCCGGTCGCGCTGCTGCTGGGCCTGGTTCACCTCGTCCCACGACGGCTTGACCGGGTCCGGCGGATTGACGTCCTGCAGCACCACCTGGTCGATCGTGATCCCCATCTCGTACTGGTTGGCGAGCTCCTGCAGCCGCTCCTCCACGCGCGACTCGATCTCCTGGCGGCCGACGGTCAGGACCTCGGTGACGGTTCGGTCGCCGACGACCTCGCGCATCACGGCCTCGTTCATCGCACGGAACGTCTCGCCCAGGTTGCGCACCTTGAAGAGGAACAGGTAGGGATCGGCCACGCGGTACTGCACGATCCACTCGACGACGGCCACGTTCAGGTCGCCGGTCAGCATGACCGCCTCGTCCGCGAACTGGCGGTCCGGCGCGTACAGCGTGCGGATGCCCGCGTCCACGGTGCGGAACCCGAACTCCTGCTTGAGCTGCCGCTGAACCGGCACCTTCAGCACCTGCTCGGCCAACGGCAGCTTGGCGCGCAACCCCGGCTCGGTGGTCCGCACGTACTCGCCGAAGCGCAGCACGATGCCCACCTCCTCGGGTTGCACCTGGTAGAGCGAGCCGAAGCCCGCCGCTACCGCGAGCAGCAGCACGACCACCGCGGCGGCCGTCCGGCGCGGAATGCGCGGGAGGCCCCCGGTGACGTTCAGCCGCCTGAACTCGATGGGTACATCAGCCATGCGTAAATCCTCCCGGACCGGCCCGCATGCGGGGCGCTTGTAGGCGGATCCACCTCGTACTATACAATGCCGCCGACGCGCCGGACCGTTCCAGGTACCACATGCGCAACAAGTTAATCGCGCTGATCGCCGCTTTGTGCGTCGCCGGCCTGTCCGGCTGCGGCGCGGAGCCCGCGACGACCGCCGAGTCGCCCGCCGCGCTGTCGCTCGATACCTTCCGCATGGCCGACGCGCCGTGCTACGACCGGTCGGTGCAGCCGCAGACGTCGGTGGTCGACACCCATGTGCACTTCCGGCCGTTCGGCGGACCCGCCATTCCGTTCGAGGAGGTGCTGCAGTACTTCGAGGAGACCGGCGTGCTGTTCGCCAACGTCTACGGCATCGGGCAGACGCTGCCGGCCGGCTCCTCGTGCAGCTACTACCTGGACTGCCCCGGCACGCCGGTCACGCCGTCGCTGAAGAACGACATCGTCAACGCCTCCAACTACCTGACGAAGGCGCCGGCAAACGTCCACCTCACGCTGTCGATGACCTTCCCGGACCTGGCCGCCCCGGCGTCGATCCTGCCCGGCATCGAGCTCCTCGACGCGGAGTACCCCGGGCTGTTCCGCTGGATGGGCGAGGTCAACCTGGTGAAGCAGGCGCTGTTCGACAACGGGCACGCGCCGGCCTCCCCGGCCGCCATCGGCGAGTGGGCCCCCTTCATGGAGGTGCTCCGCGAGCGCGGCATCCCGCTCGCCGTGCACTCGGATCTGGGGGATGACGACGATCCCACCCGCTACCTGCCGCTGATGGAGGAGGCGCTGCGGCTGTATCCGGACAACGCGCTGGTCTGGGTCCACATGGGCCTGTCGCGGGAGCTCACCCGCATGGAGCCGGCCCGGCACGTCGAGCTGATGACGGCCATGCTGGAGAGCCACCCGAACCTCATGCTCGACATCGCCTGGCGCGTGCTCGAGGACGCGTACTTCTCGACGCCGGACGGGCAGGCGGCGTACGTCCCGTTCCTCAACGCGCACGCCGACAGGATTCTCCCGGGGACCGACTTCCTGGCGTCGCGCGACAAGGGCATCGACGTCTACCGGACCGAGCTGGAGGTCACGAGCCGCATCAACCGCTACCTCGACGACGACGCCTTCCGCAACATCGCGCTCGGTCAGAACTACTTCCGGCTGCTGGGCCTCGGCTACCAGGCGCCGCCCGTCTGCCCGTGAGGACGAAAGGACGCCAGCAGGGACCGCCATGAAGAAACCGCCCGACGGCTGGCCGCAGATCTCGCCCTCGGTCTTCTACGACGACGCGCGGGCCGCCATCGACTGGCTGTGCCGCGCGTTCGGGTTCGAGGTGCAGGTGAAGGTCGAGACCGGGCAGGGGCAGATCGCGCACTCGCAGCTCGTCCTCGGCGCCGGCCTAGTCATGGTCGGCCAGGCCGGCCTGACGCCGGATCGGCCCTACCTGCGCTCGCCGCGGGCGGTCGACGGCGCGAACACCCAGTCGCTGTTCGTCTACGTGGACGACGCGGACGCCCACTGCGAGCGGGCGCGCGCGGCCGGGGCCGTCATCACGGCCGAGCCCGCCACCCAGGACTACGGCGAGGGCTACTGGGCGGACAGGAGCTACCAGGCCCGCGACCCCGAGGGGCACCACTGGTGGTTCGCGCACCGCGTGCGCGGGTAGCTTGCGGCCATACCCGCCACCCATGCCGCAGCAGCCTGTCGCGCGGCAACTGGAGCGGTTCTTCGCCGGGCGCGAGACCGACGAGCCGGCGGCCGTATACCTGTTCGGCAGCGTTGCGCGCGGCGACGACCGCCCCGGCAGCGACGTCGACGTGGGCGTCCTGTTCCGGCGCGACCCGCCGCCGACGCTGGAGGGCCTGCCGTTGCGCCTGGAAGGGGAGCTCGAGCAGTTACTGCGCCGGGCCGTTCAGGTCGTGACGCTCAACACCGCCCCCGCCGATCTCCGCGCCCGCGTGCTGCGCGACGGCGTGCTGATCCTCGACCGCGACCCCTCCCTCCGCATCCGTTTCGAGGTGCGAACGCGCAACGAGTGGTTCGACCTCCAGCCGATCCTGCGGGAGTACCGGCGGGTCGCCACGCCGGCTGAATGACCGATCCCGACCTGCTCGCCAAGCGGCTCGCCACGATCGACACCTGCGTCCGGGAGCTCCGGGAGCTGGCCCGAACGGACGCCATCCGCACCGACGTGCGCGAGCAGCGCTTCGTCGAGCACACCCTCCAGCTCGCGATCCAAGCCGCCCTGGATGCCGCGTCGCACATCGTGTCGGACGAGCGCCTCGGCGAGCCCCGCACGAACCGCGAGCTGTTCACCCTGCTGGCCCGCGCCGGCTGGATCGACGGAACGCTCGCCGCGAAGCTCGGCAACATGGCCGGCTTCCGGAACATCCTCGTGCACGGCTACGACACGGTGGACCTGACGGTCGTCGAGGACGTCGTGGCGCACCACCTGGACGACCTGCTCCGGTTCGCGGCGGTGGTGCGGGAGCGAGTTGGCGGAGCGCGATAGCACCCGCACGGCTTCATCACGAGCGCCGCTCACGCGGTCGCCTCGGCAATGACCGCGCGGAGCTTCTCGAAGCTGCGGGAGCGACTGCGATCCGGGTCGAAGTGGGCCGCAACCGCCCGCGCGGCTTCCACCTTGCGCAGGCCTGTCGCGAAATAGCCGTGTCGCTTCAACACCCGTTCGAAGGCCTCCCACGTGCCACCCAGAATGGCATCGGGATCCCGAAACCGCGCCTCTTGAGCCACCGTCCGACTCACCCGCGGATAGGCGGCACAGACCGCGTCCCAATCGCCAAAGTACCAGGCTTCGAGCTCTTCGACAACGACGCGGTTGGCCACCTGCCACGCCTCTTCCGCGGCTGCCGTGCGCGACAGCAGGCCTGCGCCGCCTGCCGCCTGTTCGAGCTCCGCCTTCAGCTCCCGGCAGTCGTCATCGTCCCGGTCGACAAGCACGATCAGCCGCCAGTCGGAAGGGAGCCAGTAGCGATAGCCGAGCAAGCGACTCGGGAGGTTGCCGAGAATATCCTGCTTGCACCGGAACGGATGGACCTCGAAAGTGCAGCCCGGCGGCAGAAGGCGTGGAAGAAGGCCTTCCAGGAACGCCTCCATCGACGGTTCTTCGACCAGAAGAACCAGGTGTTCCGCCATCTATCCGTCGCTCGAGGCGGCGGGCCGAGTGGGCGATCCCTGGTCCACCAGCGGATCGCCGACGCCGAAGTGTCCCTCCAGCCAGAGGGAACCGAGATCCGCGCCGGCGCGCACGAATTCGGGCACGCCGAGCAAGTCGGCGACGCGCTGCGCCTGTGTGAAACCGGACTCGTCGCGCCACAGAACGCGCACCTCGTCGGCGCGCAGCGTGTGCAGAAAGAACGGGGAGTGAGTGGTGACGAGCAACTGCGTCCGCTCGCACGCCGCACGGCATTCCTCGGCCAGCTCTGGCAGCAGGCGCGGATGCAGATAGTTCTCCGGTTCCTCGATGCCGATGAACGGCGGCGGCGCCGGATCGTAGATCAGCACCAGATAGGCGAGCATCTTCAGCGTCCCGTCGGAGGCGAAGCGTGCAAGCACCGGGCTCCTGAACGGGGCGTCCTTGATTTGCAGCAGCAACCGGCCGTCCCGCATCGTGTCGGCCAGTACACGCTCGATGCGCGGCACACGTCTGCGCAGCGTCTCGAATATGCGAGTGAGCCTCTCCGGATGACGTTCGTCGAGATACTGAATGACGTTCGCGAGGTTGTCTCCGGACCTAGTCAGCCGCTCATGCGGCCCCGCCTCCGGTTGGCCACGCGCGCTGTCGGCAGAGAGGTAGGACAGGTGCCAACCCATGATGAAGTTCCGCAAGGCGCCTACGCGCGGATGGTCCTGGAATTGTCCAAGCGCATTCACCGCAAGAAGATCGGGTGAGCTCAACGGAATCTGGACGCGCTTGTCTTGCGCGTCGGGGAGCTCCCCGCTGACGGCCTGACCGGCACCGCGCTGGTAGTCGAGGAACCGAAACGGCGCGCCGTAACTGCGCCGCTTCCAGCTCAGCCACTCGTGCACCACCACCGGCAGGCCCAGGTCCTCGTCTACAGCGAGGTGGTACGTGATGAGCGGCGTTTTCGGCCGCTCCCGGTACTTGATCTCGATCACGAGCGGCCCGTCCGTCTGGGGCCCGTCCGTCGCACGGGTCTTGAGCTCTTTCGCTCTGCCGCGCTTGTCCCACGCCCGCCGCAAGCCGGACTCGAAGCACTCCGCCAGAAACGCGAACACGTCGAATATCGTCGACTTGCCGCTGCCGTTCGGTCCGAGCAGCACGGTCAGCGGCGTGAGATTCTTGAGCTCGATGTTGCGCAGGGCGCGGAAGTTCCGGACCCGCAGGTATTCGATGCGCGCAGGGCTGGGCGCGGCGGCTGCCGGCATGGTCAAGGAGAATCACTCCGGCAGGCCCAGTATGGCCAGCACGCCCCCAAGGATGGCGAGCGTCTGTGCGAGCATCGTACCCGCGAAGCGCAACGTCTGGCGAACCTCAAGGCTGGCGAGCTCGGCGTGCAACGCCTCCGGTGTCACGTGGTCGCCGTGCTCGGCGGCCTCACGAACGGCGTCTGCGATCGTGTCTGCCCGCTCGGTCGAGAGGCCTGTGCCCGTCAACCTGCGAGCGATGGCATACGTATCGAGCACGAAATCATGCTAACACGGGCACGCAGGCCGCCCTCCGCACCAACCTCGTCTTCATGAACCGCTGAGCAGCCGCCGCGCGCGGGCGGCACGGGCCGCGTTGGGATCCGCCGCGGCCGGGACCCGCGCCAGCCGCTCGACGTAGCGTGGCGGCAGGGCATGCTCGATCGCACCCGCGACGACAAGATCGCGATACCAGTCGAAGGGCACGCAAGATGCATCGAGATGCTGCTCGCCGGCCACGTAGGTCATCGCGTTGACCATGTGCGCAGCCGACAGTCGAAGTCTCACGGTATGCCGGACGTAGCCTCCGACGTGTACTCCCTCCGCGCGGTCGAGACTCTCGGCGTCGGTTTCCGCCACCTCGTACAGCACACCGAATGCAGCCGCCGCCTCGTCGGCGGTTGTAACGAGGGTGCACTTGCCCGACCCGTCCGCCCCTACCTTGTGAAACCGCACCACGAACCCGGGCGCCTTTGCGATACCGTACGCAACGGCCGACGGCGCGCGCGACGAATCGGTCAGGCGCCGAGTCAGCATGTTCGAGCCGTACGCGAAGTACTTCACGGTCGTGTCTGCTTACTCATTCGGAACGCGACGACGACGCGAATAAGGAAGTTCGTCTTCGTCACCAGATGCTGGCGCATGAGCAGTAGCCCCAGCGCAATCGCGACCAGCCCGACGATCGCCGCCATCCCGTCGCAGCGAAAGCCGCAGAGCGCGAGTGCGACGATACCGGCGGACAATAGCGCCGCCGCCATCCCAAGGCGCAGATGCCAGAGCGTGTTGTATCGCTCGATGAAGACGGCGTGAAGCTTGGGTTGCGCGCGCAGTACCGACATCTCCAAGCCCATATGGACATCGCTGTCCGACTTGACGGCCAGGTGTCGGAAACCCGACTTCCTCCCGGTGGCCCCCCGCACCCTCTGTCTGGCTGCCTCGTACCTCGCCACGTGCTGGGAGCAGCGAAAGGCGGCGACCCACCACTTCTGCAGGCAGAAACCAATGGCAAGAAGCACATGTCCCATGCCGAACAGCACGATCACCGCAACGAACAGGAGGGCGATCTGAACGCGAACGTCTTCAAGGATCGGCGCGATGACATTTGCTCGACACTCGTTGAGCTTCGACCACCACGGCACGCTGGAAACGACCGCGAACATCGTGCCGGTGACAATGTAGTGGAACAAATCGCGGCCGAACGACGCGGTTCGCTCGTAGAGGGAGTCGACGATATTGGACGGCGCCATGACCGGCTACTCTACCAGTCGTCGAGAGCGACCAATCAACCACCACCCGGCGACGGGAGAATCACTCCGGCAGAGTTCGCCCTACTGCGCGCTGGCCGTCGGCCAGTCGATCTGCGCGCGGGCGGCGCCGTTGCGGTGCTCCCGCGTATGCACGTTGAAGTAGAGCGCGCCCGACTCGAGATCGTCGCGCTCGGCGGCGCTGAGCGTCAGGGTGCCGGAGGCGCGGGTGGCGCCGGGGCCGGACAGCGGCAGCACCACCGGACCGATCTGGCCGGGGGCGCCGCGGTGCAGGTGCGTGGAGAGGACGTCGCCGGCGGGCGCGCCGTAGACGGTGACGGCGTAGCGCAACTGCCGGGTCGCGGGGGTCCACGTGAGGCGGACGCCGGCCGTGACGCCGCTCTTGACCGCCGGCGCCGCTGCGGCGCCGGCCGCCGTCCACGCCGCCGTGCGCGAGGGGGCGGCGAGCAGGCTGGGCGTGGACGCCGGGGGCCGCCGATGGTGCGTCAACTGCTCGTACGAGTAGGCCAGGCGGATGAGGTCGCCCTCGGCCCACGTCCGCCCGAGCAGCTCGAGGCCGACCGGCAGGCCGTCGGCCGCGTACCCGGCCGGGACGACGATGGCCGGCAGGCCGGAGACGGCGCTCAACGCGCAGTTGTTGCCGCGCTGCGGCCAGCCGATCGGCGCGGCGGTGCGCCGCAGCGTCGGGTAGGCGAGCGCGTCGAGCCGCGCATCGTCCATGAATCTCGTCACCGCCTCCCGCAAGGGCCGGCGGCGGGCGAGCGCCTCGAGGTACTCGGGATCGTCGAGGCCGCGCACGCTGTCCGACCGCCGGTAGCGCTCCTCGACCGCCGCGTGATACAGCCCCGAGTCGAGAATCTCCCGCAGCGACTGCACCGGCGTGCCCGGCGCACGCAGGTAGTCGGCAAGCTGGAACTTGAACTCCACCGGGATGATCGACGCGCCGTCGAGCAGGTCCGGGACGCCCGGCAGATCCACGTCGAGCACCTCGGCCCCGGCCGCGGCCATCGTCTCCAGCGCGGCGCGGATCACGGCCGCCACCGGCCCGTCCTCCGGCGCGCCGCCCACCAGCCAGGTGACGACGCCGATGCGTGCGCCCTCGAGCGCATCCTCCGCGAGGAAGGCCGTGTAGCTGTCCGGCACGCGGCCGCGGCCGCGCGCGGTCACCTCGTCGGCCGGATCGACGCCCACCGTGGCGTCGAGCACGATGGCCAGGTCGGTGACGGTCTTCGTCAGCGGCCCGCCCATGTCCTGCGTGAGCGCCAGCGGGACGATGCCGTCGCGGCTCGAGAGCCCGCGCGTGCCGCGCAGGCCGGCCAGGGCGTGGTGGGCCGACGGGACGCGGATCGACCCGCACGTGTCGGTCCCCATCCCGGCCGCGGCGAAGCCGGCCGCCACCGCGGCGCCCGTGCCGCCGCTCGAGCCGCCCGGGTTGCGGGTCGGGTCGTACGGGTTGCGGGTCTGCCCGCCCGCGGAGCTGACGGTCGTCAGCCCGTACGCCAGCTCGTGCATGTTGGCCTTGCCGATGATGACGGCGCCGGCCTCCTTCAGCCTCGCCACCTGGAACGCATCGTCCGGCGGATGCCAGCCGGCCAGCGCGCTCGAGCCGGCGGTGGTCGGCAGGCCGGCCACGTCGTAGTTGTCCTTGACCACGACCGGGATGCCGTGGAGCGGGCCGCGGGGGCCGGTCGCGGCCCGCTCGCGGTCGAGCGCGGCCGCCTCGTCGAGCGCCCCGCCGTTGATGCTGATCATGGCTCTCAGCGCGGGGCCGCGGCGGTCGTATGCCTCGATGCGCGCAAGATACTGGGTCACCAGTTCGCGGGAGGTGACGCGGCCGGCCTCCATCGCCGCCTGCAGCTCGGGGATGGTCCGCTCCACGACGTCGAACGGCGGCGGCGACGGCTGGCTGGAAGGTTCGCCGCAGGCGGCGGCGCAGAGTGCTGCAGAGAGAACGACCTGCCGTAGAAGCCTCATCCGGTCCGTCCTGCGGGGCTGCAATCAGACGGGGCTGCGCCTGAACCCCCGGCGTCGGCTTGCGGGGACCCCACTGCCGCGCGCCGCTGCCCTGCCCTCTACGGCGCGGACTCCCGGTGCGACGCGCCGGCCTCGGCGTCCTCCACGCGGGCGCCGGCGAGGGTGTTCGGCATGGCGTAGTTCCCCTCGTGGCAGGCGTACTCGATCAGCGGCCAGTCGGTGGCCGCCATCGGCTGCTCCACCGTGAACGGCCGGACGAAGGTCACCGGATCGTCCACGGTGTAGCGGTACATGAGCGTCGCGGCGTCCACGCGGGTGAAGCGCTCGACCAGCCGCAGGTTCTCGCCCGACCCCACGGCGCTGGTGATCTCCGGGCTGAAGCTCGACGTCTTGTCCGTGAAGTTCGTCGTCTCGACCACCAGCGTGGCGCCGTCCCAGCGCGCCCGCGAGTCGCCCATCCACTGCCGCAGCCCCGGCGGCAGGTGCGCCCGCCCGTCGAGCGGGACGATCCGCGCATCGTGGACCATCTCGTTGAGGACGACCACGTGGTCGGGCGTCTGCAGCAACTGCATCGAGTTGTTGTAGAAGCTCGGAATCATCGGCGGACCGGAGTTGAACCCCAGGATGCAACGCTCGGCGATGCCGAGGTCCTCCGGGCCGTCCGCTATCCGGTTCGGCATGTAGCCGGCCACGCGCTCGCGGATGGGCCGCTCCCACGTCACCGCGCGCCGCGTCATCCGCCGCTGCTCGGCCGCCGTCAGGGGCGGCAGCCGGCCGTCCGGCGGGTCGATGATGAGCGAGGTACGCCGCGTCGGCACGACCTCCTCGCCCTGATCCAGCCAGAAGCGGTTGTAGAAGCCGGTGTCGCCCGCCTCCGGGACGCGGTCCACCCGCTCGGCCGCCGTGAGCGCCTCCTGGACGGCCGCCTCCTCGGCGCTGAGCACGACCGTCCCGGCCAGCTCGCCGGGACGTTCCAGCGGCGTGATGGTGCGGAAGTCCCAGATGCCCTGGAGGTCCGGGTCGCCCCACGGCGTGCGGGCACCGGCCGCGCCGTCCGCCGCCGGCTGCGCGCCGCAGACGGCAGGCACGAGAACGGCGAGACCGACGGCCACCAGCAGCTTCACGGCCATGGGCGGCTCCCTGCCCGCCGCGATCAGCGGGTCACCGTGATCATGAGATTCTCGCTGGTCGTCAGCGCACTGTCGCCCGCCAGGGCGCGCAGCACGTATGTCCCGGGCTCGTCGAAGGTCACGGCCACCTCCCACCTGCCGTCCTCGGGAACGGGCGGAATCAGATAGGGGAACGACCAGGGCGAGTTCGCGTACACGCGCGTGTCCTGCCACATCTTCAACTGCTCGGGGTAGAACGTGACCTTGGACGCGTCGCCGCGGTACACGATCCACGCGAACCGCAGGCCGGGCGGGTTGCCGGGCACGATCTGCCGGGGCGGCATGTAGGCCGGGTGCGGCTTGCCGGACTCCACCATGGGCGGCTCGTACGTGCCCGTCGGGATGCCGTCGTCGGACGCGAAGGCCACCAGCCGCAACGGCTCGCCGACCCGCACGCGGCGCGGCTGGTCCACGGCGAGGTCGAGGGTCGGGAACTCGTTGTCGCGCCACTCGTCGATGACGCCCCCGAAGTTCGCGCCCATCTCGGTGCCGATGGTCTGCGGATCGAGCAGGTAGTCCGTGCGCAGCGAGCCGTAGGCCCGCTCCGTCCGTCCGTTGGTCGTGAGCGTCCAGACGACCTCCTGATCCCCGAAGTCCGCCGGCACCTCGACCGTGAACAGGAACAGGTTGCGGCGCGGGTAGAAGTGCGTCGGCTGCCCCCGGTCGGGCCCGCCGGGCTCGATGTTGTTGTCGGGACCGATCGGTACGTCCAATTCCTCCACCCAGTTCGAGTTCATGTAGCCGAAGAACAGCGAGTAGGTGCCGTCCTCGTTCTGCCACCAGCCCTCGAACGCGGGCGACACGCTCTGCCCCCGCGAGTACGTGAACCGGGTCTGCGCATTCAACCCCAGGCCCGCCACGAGCAGGGCCAGCACCACAAGCAGCCAGCATGTTCTCTTCTTCATTGCCCTTGTCCGGATCGTCCCGGCCTCGCTACTGCTGATCGTCCTGCTGGTCGTTCGCCGCCGCGGCCTGCGACGGGAACTCCACCTGGCACAACGGACACCCGATGACGTGATCGTTCCTGGTGAGCTGCAGCCGCGCCCGGCGCTCGGCCATCTCGCGCTCGAACTGCTCGTCGGTCAGCTCGTAGGCCAGCCCCAGGTCGATGAACATGTTGGACACCGAGCGGCGGCCGCCGCCCGACCAGTTCCGCGGGTCGGCCACGTTGCGGTTGGCCGCCGTCGTGTCCAGCCAGCCGATGATGTGCAGGATGGTCCCCTTCGGCAGCAGCGGCGCGTGGTCGTCCTCGAAGATGTACTGCTTCACCCAGTTGTGGTCGTAGCCCACGCACGACAGCGTCTCGATGTTGTGGCCCCAGATGGCCTCGAGGCACATGCGCGTCCCGGGGGCGTGCTGGTGCGGCTCGAACGACAGCAGCTTGGTGTGCGCGTCGAGCACGCGGTACGCATGCAGCTCCTGGCCGGCCTGGTTCGGCTTGATGTCGATGTCGACGCCGTTGCCCACGAAGGTCCGCGCGTACCTCACCGCCGGCTCGTAGCCCCGGGGGTGCAGCTTGAACGCGAACTTCAGGTGCGCCCGCGTCTCGCGGCCGTTCGAGTGCAGGTGAGCGTTGTGCAGGTCGAGCACCGACCCCGCCTCGAGCAGCCGCCCCGCCTCCGGCGGGAACACGTCCGCGTTGCGCCCCACCTCGTGGACCGGCCAGCCGTCCGGACGCTGGCCCGCATCCGCGTCGGGCCCCAGCGACCCGTAGTTCATGTGGTGGAACACGTAGCGCCCGCCGACCGTGCCGGAGGCCTGCGTCCGCGGCACGTCGTTGAACTCCCTGACCTCGACGGCCGCGACGTAGCGGTCTTCCGTCAACCCGGTCTCGAGCCTGCCGAGCGACGTCCAACTGTCCGGCGCCGAGGCCGGCACGACGACCCCGGGGGACTCGAGAATCAGATCGGGCTCGCCGATCGTCCACTCGTCCTCGCCGGCGAACTGGAGCGGCGGCGGCAGGTCGGCCGGGTTGCCCAGCGGCGCGCCGTTGTCCGCCCAGATCGCGATGGCCTCGATCTCGTCCTCGCTCAGCGAGGGATCGTTCTTGAAATGCTGGATCCCGATGTCCTTCTCGACGAACCACGGCGGCATGGCGCCGCGCCGGTGCCGCAAGGCGGTCCGCGCCTTGATGGCCCGCGCCCAGGGCCGCGTCTCCTCGTACGTCAGGAGCGACATCGGCGCCACCGAGTCCGGCCGATGGCACTGCTGGCAGCTCCGCTGGAGGATGGGCGCGATATCCTTCGCGAATGTCACCTCGGGCTGGCCGGAAGCGCCCGATCCGCCCGGCTGGGCGCCCGCGGCGACCGGCACCAGCACGGCGGCCATCAGAAGCGCGGAACGATACGTGCCTGTCATGTACAGAACTCTCCTTCGAAATCAGCCGACAATCGCGATCAGTATCCCTCCAAACCCCCCGGGACGCAACCGTATCCACGCGGCGGGGCGGCCGTATAATCGCTCTGTGGCGGGACACAACGGAGGGAAACGTGACAGGTGGAACACGCCGGAGGCCGCTCCCGGGTCATACGCCCGCGGACACGGCCGGGCGCGCCCACCCGTCGCTGCCCGCCCGGGCAATCTCCAGAATGTGGCCGTCGCCCGGGCGGACAAGACCGTATCCAGACTAGCGGGGCAGCGTAACGCCTTGTCGACGGCGCCGTTGCGGGCGCGTTAAATCCAGGAGGTAGCACACCAATGAGACGGACCGCGAGATGGACCGCGCTGCGCGCAACCGGCGGTGGACTGCTCGTCGGCCTGACGCTGCTGCTGGGCGCCTCCCCGGCGGCGGCCCAGTTCCGGGCGCCGAGCCCGGACGGGCTGGCGTCGACCGAGACCGGCGGCCGGTACGCCGGCGGACGGACCCCGTACTACATCGAGGGCAGGTGGATCGAGATCAGCTACGGCCGCCCCATCAAGCGCGGCCGGGATCTCTGGGGCACCGAGCAGACCTACGGCATGTGGCTCAACCGCAGCGCCCCGGTCTGGCGCGCCGGCGCCGACGTGTCCACCTACCTGATGACCGAGGCGCCGCTCGTCATCGGCGGCACGCGCATCGAGCCGGGCGGGTACACGATGTTCATCGACCTCGAGCCCGACGACTGGACGCTCATCATCTCCAACTGGCAGCCGCAGAGCCGCTACGACCCGAACGACCGCACCCGGCTGTGGGGCTCCTACGGCTACACCCCCGACAAGGACGTCGTGCGCGTGCCGATGGAGCTGTCGGAGCTGCCGTGGTCGGTCGACCAGCTCACCTGGCTGTTCCTCGACGTGAGCGACACGGCCGGCCGGTTCGCCCTCATGTGGGACACCGTGATGGCCGCGGTCGCGTTCGACATCCCGCCCGAGCCGGCCGACGTGGAGGGCCAGGGACCGACCATCGATCCGCGCAGCGCGCCGATCCTCCGCAACGGCCCCGGGGGCGCCGGCCGGTGACGGCGCGTCCCGCGCTCGCGACCGCGCTGCTGCTCGTCGGGGGCGGCTGGCTCGCGCCCGCCGGCGCACCCGGCGCGGCGCAGGCACAGGACGCCGCGGCAGTGGCCCAGGTGGGCATCGTGGTGCGGGATGCCGCGGCCTCCGCGGCGGCCTACGCCGCGCTGGCGGGCGTTGCCGCGCCCGCGGTGGAGACGGTGCGCGGGGACGAGCCCGCGCGCGTGGCCCGGGTGCGGCTGGCCAACGTCGCCGTCGACCTGATCGAGCCGACCGGCCCGCCGGGCGGCGCCTGGCGCGACTTCCTGGACACCCGCGGCCAGGGAGTGCACCACCTGGCGGTTCGCACCGGCGGCGGGGGGGCGCGCATCGACCTCACCACGCAGCTCGGGTTGCTGGTGGAGGTGGTCCCGCCAGCGGCGGGCGAGCGGCTGCCGGACGCCGCTGCCGAGTCGACCGGCGGGCGCCCCGCCGCGGACCTCGACCGCCCGGCCTGCATCACGCACCTGGGCATCGCCGTCCGCGACATCCGGGCCGCACGGCAGGCGCTCCTGGATGCGGTCGGCGTCGAGCCGACGCCCATCCGGGAGTTCGAGGCGGCGCGCGGCCGGGGCGAGTTCACCGCGTTCAACCTGCAGAACGTCAGCATCGAGCTGTTGCAGCAGGTGGGCGACGGCACCGGCACGTATGCCGACTTCCTGGACCTGCACGGCCAGCGCGTGCACCACATCGGCATGCACTTCCGGAACGCCGGCGAGAGCCTCGACATGCCCGCGCAGGTCGAGCGGCTGGAGCGGCACGGCGGCCGGCTGGCTGCGGACGGCGGCAGCCACGCCTACTTCGACCTCCGGCCGCGGCTCGGCCTGCTGGTCGAAACTCTGGCCCCGGCGTCGAGCGACGCCATCTATCCGCACCCGCACGATGCCCCGTAGGAGAGCACGCATGCACGCCAGGGACGCCGGCGCGCGGCGGCTCGCTGCGCTGCTGCTGAGCTGCGCGGCAGCCTGGGCGTTCGGCCCGCAGGCCCGGTTGCACGGGCAGGCGCTGGAGCCGGTTGGGGTCATCCCCGGACCGGCCGGGGTCGTGAGCGTCCATGGCGACCGCGCGTACGTCGGCGACGGGCGCACGTTGCGCGTAGTCGACATCGCGGATCCGGCCGCGCCGGACGTGACGGGCTCGGTGACGCTTCCGGAGAACATCTACGGCATCGACGTCGCCGGAACGGTGGCGTACGCGGCGATCGACTTCGGCGGACTGGCCACGGTGGACGTGTCCGACCCCGCCGCGCCGCGGCTCCTCGCCGCGCTCCGGACGCCGGGTCAGGCGCTGAGCGTCGCGGTGGCCGGGACCACGGCGGCCGTGACGAACCGGCTGTCCGGCCTGGAGCTGATCGACGTCTCGGACCCGGCGGCGCCGGCCGCGAGCGCGTCCTACTTCGCCGAGGGGTATGCCATCGACGTGGCCGTCGCCGGCTCGCGCGCCTACGTGATAGACACCCCCGGCGGGCTGTCCATCGTCGACCTCGCCGGCATGGCGGAGGAGCGCCCGGCGCGGGGCACGCTGGCCACGCGGGAGATGACGGCGGCCGTGGCGGTCGGCACGCTGCGGCTGAACGGCGCCGAGACGACGCTGGCGGGGCTGATGAGCTCGGAGTCGACCCTGGAGCTGGTCGACGTCTCGGACCCCGAGGCACCGGCGCCGCTGGGCGCCTACCGGGACGCCGGACGGCCCGGCACAGGCGGCTACATCGCCGCCGCCGCCACGGGCGGCCTGGTCCACGTGGAGCTGCAGGGCTCGCTCGCCTTCCTGGCCGACGCCTATCCCCCGTTCCTGCTGCAGGTCGTGGACGTGTCCGACCCCGCCGCGCCCACCCTGGTCACCGAGTACGAGCCCGCCGGCCCGCCCCGCGACCTGGCGGTCGCGGGCCCGCTGGTGCTCCTGGCCGTGGGGGGGCCCGAGATGGGCGGAACCGGCGAGCCGGGCGTCGTCATTCTGCGCCTGGAGCCGTAGGAGCCTCGGTCGGGCGCCAGGTGGAGCCCTCAGGCGATGCCCTGCGGGCCGGGTTCCGGCGACTCGCTCGGCGCCGCGCGCCACGCCTCGAGCCGCAGGCCGGTAATGCGGCGCATGTGATCGGCGTCATCGCTGACCAGCACGGCGTCCCTTGCGAGCGCGTGAGCGGCGATCGCGACGTCGAAGTCCTCGATGCGAACGCCGCGGCGTTCCAGATCCGCTTTCGTCGTGCCGAACGCGCGGCTCACCTCGTCGGTCCACTCCGCGCGCGGCATCTCGTCCAGAAACGCCCGGAAGCGCGCAGCCAGCCGCGTCCGGCGCTTCGACCTGCGCATCCGCGCCAGGCCGTACTCGACCTCGGCAACGACCGGCTGGGGCAGCAGCACGTCGGTCCGGGCGAGCGACAGCAGCCGTTCGCAGACCTGCGGCTCGCCCCCCATCGCATACGACAGCGTGTTGGTGTCCAGCACGTACTTCACAACGTCGGCGGTTCCTTTCGCGTTCGGCCGGCCGCCACCGCCGCGCGCAGGTCCGCGAGCGCGGCGCGGCCCTCGGAGTCGGCGCGCGCCGCCTCGAGCTCGGCGACGAACGCGGCGCTCCAGCGTGTTTCCGTCGTCACGACGCTCTCCAGGGCGCGCACGATGTAGCGGTTGCGGCTCACGCCGAGATCCAGCGCCCGCCGGTCGACCATCGCGAGGAGCTGCGGAGGCAGGTGAACGGTCGTGCTCATGATGAATAGAATAGGAGGCTATTCGTCCATGGTCAATGCCGGGGCAAGCACGCCACGGAGCAACCCGGGAGCCGGCCGGCCGCACCTGGGCTAGAATGAGCACTCGCACGGAGGAGGTCCAAGCGATGCAGACCATCTCGAACCGCCGGCTCCCGCTGCCGGCCGTTGTCCTCGCCGGGCTCGCGCTGCTCGCGAGCGCGCCGCCGTGGGCGCCCGACGCGGCCGCCCAGACCGGCTCGCAGCCGTCGGTGACGTTCACGCGGGACGTCGCGCCGATACTCCAGCGCTCGTGCCAGGCGTGCCATCGTCCGGGCTCCATCGCCCCGATGTCGCTGGTCACGTACGAAGAGGTGCGGCCGTGGGCGCGGGCCATCAGGGACAAGACCTCCCGGCCCGACAACGACCCGGACCGGATGCCGCCGTGGTTCATCGAGAAGAACATCGGCATCCAGCGCTTCAAGGAAGACATCTCCCTGAGCCCGGCAGAAATCGAGACGATTGCGGCCTGGGCGGACGGCGGGGCGCCCCGCGGCAACCCGGCCGACCTGCCGCCGGCCATCGAGTGGCCCGCGGGCAAGGACTGGTCGTTCGGCGAGCCGGACCTGGTCGTCTCGTCGCCCGGACACACGCTCGAGGCGGTGGCGGCCGACTGGTACGGCCTGCTCGACCCGTCGCCCACCGGGCTGACCGAGGACCGCTGGGTCAAGGCCGTCGAGGTGCGCGAGGTGCTGCTGGACGAGGCCACGGTCGAGCGCAAGTCGGGCGACCTCAACCTGTTCGTCGTGCACCACGCCGTCATCTCCGCCCGCGAGCGGTCGGAGGAAATCCAGACCCAGTCGCGGCCGGGCAGCGCGCGCGGTCCGACCGACCTGTTCATGGTCGTCCACGAGGTGGGCCAGAACGCCACCCACTATCCCGAGGTGCTCGGCGTGCGCCTGCCGGCCGGCTCGTCGCTCAACTGGGACCTGCACCTGCACTCCATCGGCGTCGAGGTGCCGTTCCGCATCGACGTCGCGTTCAAGTTCCACCCCCGGGGCTGGGAGCCGAAGTACAGCGGCCGCGGCGGCATCATCAGCTACCTGACCTTCGACATCGACATCCCGCCCGAGGAGCCGAACGCGAAGATGGAGGGGATGCAGCTCGTGACGCAGCCGGGCATCCTGATGACGTTCGAGCCGCACCTGCACTCGAGCGGCAAGCGGATGTGCATCGAGGCCATGTACCCCAGCGGCCTGAGCGAGATGCTCAACTGCGCCGGCTACAACCACAACTGGGTGAAGGTGTACGTCTACGACGAGGACCACGCGCCGCTGCTGCCCGCCAACACGCTGCTGCGGGTCACCGCGTGGTACGACAACACGCTGAACAACCCGCGCGTGGTGGATCCGCGCAACTGGAAGGGCTACGGCAACCGCTCGACCGACGACATGTTCCTGAACCTCTCCCGGTTCGTGCCGATCACCGAGGCGCAGTACCAGGAGGAGCTCGAGCGGCGCCAGGCGCTGGAGCGGGCGCGGTTGACGCAGGACAACGACTGACCCGCGGCCGCGGTTCGCAACGATGAGAGCGCACAGCCGATTCCCGTGGACGCCCGCGACGGTCGCCGCCGCGGCAGCGGCCCTGCTGCTGGCGGGCGCGCCCGGCGACGGCGGCGGGCAGGTCGTCTACCGCACCGGCCAGGACATCGCCCCCGCCTTCGACGGCTGGGAGGAGCGCCCCGACGGGACGTTCGACCTGGCCTTCGGCTACTTCAACCGCAACTGGGACGAGAAGCCGTTCGTGCCGGTCGGCCCGGACAACCACCTCGAGCCGGGCGGGCCGGACCAGGGACAGCCGACGCTGTTCCAGCCGCGCCGCAACCGGTTCGTCTTCCGCATCAACGTGCCCGCCGACTTCGGCGACCGCGAGATCGTGTGGACGCTGACGGCCAACGGCAAGACCAGCCGGGCGTACGGCTCGCTGCTGCCCGGCTACATCACCGACTCGGAGCTGCAGCAGTTCGACATCGGCGACTTCGGCCACAACAACGAGGAGATGCGGGCCAACCTGGCGCCGACCGTGCGCGTGGAGGGCAGCCTCGAGCGGACCGTGGCCGTGGGCCAGCCGCTGGCGCTCGCGGCCGTGGCGGCGGACGACGGCATCCCGCCGGTGCACGCGGCGCCGCTGCGGCTGGTCGGCCGCCACGGCGCCTGGGGGCTGCGCGTGGCGTGGATCGTCTACCGCGGCCCCGAGCGCCACGTGAGGTTCGACCCGTACCAGTTCAAGACGTATCCCGACTACCGCAGCAACTCGCCGTGGACGCCGGGCTGGGAGCCGCCGCCGCTCCCGGCGGACGGCCGCTTCCCGGTAACCGCGACGTTCAGCCAGCCGGGCGAGTACGTCATCCGCGCGCAGGCGCACGACGGCGGCCTGAAGGACACCGAGGACGTGACGGTGATCGTCACGCCCTGATCGAACGGAGGCGAGCCATGCAGGTCGAGCCGCACGAGTCCGGACTTGCGTTCACGCGGGAGCACCGTGGGGCAGGCGGGGTGCGCCTCGCCCTGCTGGCGGCAGCGCTGCTGGCGGCCGTGTCGTTCGGCGCCGCCTGCGCCGCCCGGCCGGACGCGGCCGCCGGCAACCAGGGCGGGGAGGCGGCGCTGAGCGACGTCGAGCGCCTCCTCGCCATCGAGGAGATCGGGCGCCTCAAGGCGAGCTATTTCCGCTGCCTGGACACCAAGGACTGGGCCTGCATCGCGACGCTGTTCACGCCCGACGCGACCGCGGTCTACAACGTCGAGGGCTCGGGCGACCCGGCCACGCCCGACAACCCGGTGACCGGCAACGAGGCCATCGCCGCCTTCATCCAGCGCGCCGTCGAGCACCTGGTCACGATCCACCACGGGCACATGCCGGAGATCGAGATCACCTCCCCCACCACCGCGACCGGCATCTGGGCGATGCTGGACATCCTCCAGGAGCCCGGCGGGGAGAACCTGGTCCACGGCTGGGGCCACTACCACGAGACCTACGAGCGCATCGACGGCCGCTGGCACATCAAGACGCTGCGGCTGACGCGGCTGCGCGTCGACCGCGCCGAGTAAGGAAGCTGCGCGCGGAGTGACCGGCTACGGCTGAATCGGGCTGCCGTCCGGCCGCGTCAGCTCGGCGCAGCACATGCCGTACGTGCCCGGCGCCCGGGACGGGCTGCCCACCGCGCGGATCTCGTCGCCCGCGCTGATCGTGTCCGGCGTCCATCCGCGGCGGCTCATCGAGACCGCCGGCCCCATCTCGATCTCCCAGGCGATCGCGGCCCCGTCGTCCCCCGTACCCTCGAGGTACAGGAAGGAGTGCGGGTTCTTGAACTCGAACCTCGTCACGACCCCCAGCGCCTCCACGCTGCGGCTGCCGTCGTAGAACGGCGTGCTGGCATGGTGCGCCACCGCGGGCACCACCGCCAGGCACCCGGCCGCCAGACACGCCAACGCGATCCATCGCCGGACTGTCACCTCGCTACCCTCCTTGGACTAGCGGTACTTCGGGATCATGAACCGCACCGGACGCCGCGCCTCCTCCGGGTCGCACTCGTACGCCTGCAGGCGGTAGCCGTCGGGCGCCGGCAGCCACTGGGTGGTGTACGAGGCCGGCTCCCTGAGGAAGAGCGGATCCTCGACGGTGACGGTCACCCTCAGGGCCTCCCCCTCGCGCCAGTAGCGCTCGGTCACGCGCTTGAGCTGCGAGGACGGGATGCCGTTGTAGTCGTCGAAGCCGGTGATGTCGAACACGAAGTGGGTAGTCTCGACGAGCAGCGCGCCGTCCTGGTAGCGGCCCACCGAGAAGCCCTGGATGCCGTAGTCGCCGACGGTGGGCTGGCGCCCGTCGAGCCAGACCGTGCGCACCTGATCGTCCTTCTCGTAGCGGAACAGCACCCGCTCGGGCCACTGCACGACCTCCATCATGTAGGGGTCGTACTGCAGGGCGGGCGGCGTGGCCGGCACGCAGTCGTACTTCTGCGCTATCGCCTCGTCGAACACCTGCTGAAAGGCGAGCGCGCGCTCGTTCAGCACGGGGAAGTTGTCGGGCGTCCACGGCATGTCCGGGCCGTTGACCGGGCGCGCGCGGGGGCTTCCGTCCCACACGCCCGCCAGGCGGGGTGCCTCGCCCGCGGCCTCCTGTGCCGCCGCGCCCGCCCCGGGCCCGGCGCCGGCCGCTATCACCACCACGAGTGCGAGCGGCGCCGCGAGCTGCACGGACCACCGCGAAACGAACCGGTTGCGCATCTTCCGCATGGGCATCTCTCCGCCCTGCGAGTCTACACCTATAATGGCTCGCGCGCGATGCGGCGCGCGGGGAGGACTGCTCATGCTCATGCAGCTCACGAGGCTCTCGCTGGCGGTCGGCGCGCTGGTCGCCGGCATCCTGGTCGCGGCGGCGGCCGGACAGGGCACGGCGGCGTGCGAACCGGACGGCGACGTGCAGTTCCTGTGCGGACCGCCGAGCCCGGAGGACCTGCTCGCGGTACCCCGGACTCCCCTGGTGCTCGGGTCGAGCATGGAGACGGAGGGCCACCTCTTCCTGGCCGACACCCGCGACCACACCACGGCGGTGCTGTTCCCCGCCGCCGGCGCGCGCACGCGGCACGATACGGCGCTGTACGGGGCGTGCCCCGGCCCGCCCACGGCCCGCCTCCAGCCGCACGGCCTGGGCCTGCGCCGGGGCGACGGCGACATCCACACGCTGTACGTCGTGGGCCACGGCGACCGGGAGTCGGTGGAGGTGTTCTGGCTCGACATGGGCGGCGCGCAGCCGCTCATCACCTGGATCGGCTGCGTCGTGGCGCCGGAAGGCGTCGGCCTCAACTCCGTCACGTCGCTGCCCGGCGGCGGCTTCGCCGCCACCAACTTCTCGCGGCCCGTGGGCGAGGTGTGGGAGTGGCGGCCCGGCCTCGGCTGGTCGGAGGTGCCCGGCAGCACGATGTCCGGCCCGAACGGTCTGGTGGTGTCGGAGGACGGCCGCTGGTACTACATCGGCGGCTGGGGCACGCAGTCGGTGGTGCGCCTGTCGCGCGGCCGGACGCCCGTCGACAAGTCCGAGGTGGACCTCGGGTTCCACGTGGACAACCTGCGCTGGGCGCCCGACGGCTCGCTGCTGGCGGCCGGCCAGGGCGCGGCCAGCCCCGACGCGGTCTTCGCCTGCGTCGGCAGCGGCGCCTGCGACGGGCTCACGGCGCGGGTCGCGCGCGTGGACCCGGAATCGCTCGCCGCCGAGGAGATCGTCAACTACCCGTCCACCGCGGGCCTGATCATCGGCACGGGCGCCATCCAGGTGGGCGACGAGATCTGGGTCGGCGGCGCCGGCGGCGGCGACCGCATCGGCCGCTTCCCGCAGTAGGAGTCGGCGCCGCGCAACGGCGTCGACTCCACAAGGCGCGCAC
>CAZMWA010000109.1:0-10261 GCA_964569405.1 uncultured Vicinamibacteraceae bacterium
GCCTTGGGGAGTCTGCACGGTTCTACGGCGCAGACTCCCCGGCAGTCGCCGGCGACGGGCCGGCCACTCGGCGCTCGAGGGCGAGGAGGGCCTGCTTGACCGGCAGGCCGCCGCCGTAGCCGGTGAGCGTGCCGTCGGCGCCGATCACGCGGTGGCATGGCACCACGATGGCGAGCGGGTTCCTGCCGTTGGCCGCGCCCACGGCGCGCGACGCCGTCGGCTGGCCGATGCGGCGCGCCAGCTCGCCGTACGCGATGGTCTCGCCGTAGGCAATGCGGCGGAGCTCGTCCCAGACCCGGCGCTGGAACGGCGTGCCGTCCGGCGCGAGCGGCAGATCGAAGTCGCGGCGGGTCCCGTCGAAGTACTCCGCGAGCTGGCGCTTCGCCGCGTCCAGTGCCCCGGGCAGCGCGCGGCGCGTCTCCCGCCACGCCGCAGCGGGCGCACGGGTCGCCGCGTTCGGCAGGTCCACGCGCTCGAGGTGTCGCTCGTCGCCCACCAGGCGCAGGATGCCGATGGGCGTGTCGAAGTCGTGGTAGGACTGGGGCATCTCGGTCTCCCGGAAATCGGACCCTGCTATCTTGCCAGAGTGACATCGCTTTCCGCGAGCGGCCGCGCAGGCGGATGCCGACCGAGAAACAGAGCGCCGCGGACTTTACGACCGCTACCGAGGCCAGTCCGATGCCTTCGTCCCTGTGGCATGATGGACTCCCGAGCCGCAGGCTGGAGAGAGTGCCGCGCATGACTGAACTCGAGGTCAAGTCACCGTCCGGGGCGTCCGGCGCCGCCCCACCGCCCGGCGCGCCGGCCACGACCACGCTGGAAAACGGCGACCGGCTCACGCGATGTGAGTTCGAGCGCCGCTACGCCCTGCGGCCGGATCTGAAGAAGGCGCAACTTGTCGAAGGAATCGTCTACATGCCGTCGCCCGTCAGCGTGGCCCATGCGGAACCGCACGCGATGATTCAAGCCGCTCTGCTGGTGTACGCCGCATCCACGCCGGGCGTCCACGGCTACGACAACGCCACGCTCCGTCTCGATCTCGATAACGAGCCGCAGCCCGACGTGCTGCTCCGCCTCGCCCCCGAGGCGGGCGGCCGGTCCCGCGTAAGCGACGACGGCTACCTGGAAGGCGCGCCGGAGTTGATTGTCGAGATCGCCGCCACTAGCGCATCGATCGACCTGCACGACAAGTTGCGCGCCTACCGGCGGAACGGGGTGCAGGAGTACGTCGTCTGGCGCACCCAGGACCAGCGCATCGACTGGTTCGAGCTGACGGACGGCGACTACCGCCCCCTGCCCGCCGACGACGCCGGCGTCGTCCGCAGCCGCGTCTTCCCCGGCCTGCGCCTGGCCGTTCCCGCGCTGCTGAACGGCGACCTCGCCGCCGCCCTCCGGGAACTGCAGGCGGGCATCGACGCCGACGAGCACCGCCGGTTCGCCGCCCGCCCGACGGAGCCGTCCTGAACCGCACAGGCTGGCGAGCTCGCGTCCCCGCGTTCGTCAATCGAGCAACTTCGTTCTTGGATTCCGGCGGATCGGAACCTACAATGGCGGGATGAAACAGAGGATGCACGAGTCCGTCCTCAGGATCGGAGTCGTGTGGGTGAGCCTGACCGTGCTCGTCGGCCTGCCCGCCGCATCGTCCGCGCAGCAACCGGCGGCGCACGCGGAAGCGTCGCCCGCGGCGGCCGCTGCCGCGCCGACCCCGTCGGCGGCAGCCGGGCGCCGGTTGCTGGACCGCTACTGCCTGACCTGCCACAACGAGCGGCTCGAGACCGCCGGCCTGAGCCTGGAAGCCCTCGACCTCGCCCATGTCGCCGCCGACGCCGCGGTGTGGGAGCAGGTGGTGCAGAAGCTGCGCACGGGCACGATGCCGCCGTCGAACCGGCCGCAGCCGCCCGACGCGGAGCGCCTGGCGATGCTCGCGTGGCTTGAGACGTCGCTCGACGCCGCCGCGGACGCGCATCCGAACCCGGGCCGCACGGAAACGTTGCGGCGGCTCAACCGGACCGAGTACCGCAACGCCATCCGTGACCTGCTGGCGCTCGACATCGATGCCGAGGCTCTGCTGCCCCCCGACGAGAGCGGCCACGGCTTCGACAACGTCACCGTGGGCGATCTGCCCCCGGCGCTGCTGGACCGCTACATCTCGGCGGCACGCAGCATCAGCCGGCTGGCAGTCGGCGCGGCGCGCTCGTCGGTCGACAGCACCGTCGTCCGCGTGCCGCCCGACGTGACCCAGGAAGCGCACGTCCCGGGACTGCCCATCGGCACTCGCGGCGGCGCGGTCATCTCCCACACCTTCCCGCAGGACGGCGAGTACGACATCCAGGTGCGCCTCGCGCGCAATCGCAGCGGCAACATCGGGGGCCTGCGCGACCCGCGGCCGCACACGCTGGAGCTGCTGCTCGACCGCGTGCCGGTCGCGAGCTTCACGGTGGCCAGGCCGCCCGGCGGAGACGACACGCTGCTCGACCGCGATCTGAAGGTGCGCGTGCCGGTCGCCGCCGGACCGCACGCGCTCGGCGTCACGTTCCCCAGGGACGGCGGCTCGTTGATCGAGACCGAGCGCCAGCCGCTCCAGTCGCACTTCAACGAGCAGCGTCACCCGCGGCAGACGCCGGCGATCTACCAGGTGACCATCACCGGACCCTATGCGCCGCAGGGCGCCGGCGACACGCCGAGCCGCGAGCGGCTCCTCGTGTGCCGGCCGGACGTGCCGGCCGACGAGGAAGCGTGCGCGGCGGAGATCCTCTCGAAGCTGGCGCGCCGCGCCTACCGCCGGCCGGTAGCGGCTGCCGACATCGAGGGTCCGCTGGCGTTCTATCGGGACGGACGGGCCGCGGGCAGCTTCGACGACGGGATCGAGAGGGCGCTCGCCGCGGTGCTCATCAACCCCGAGTTCCTGTTCCGCGTGGAGCTGGATCCCGGGGAGGCGGCCGCGGGCGAGGCCTACCGCGTCAGCGATCTGGAGCTGGCCTCCCGCCTGTCGTTCTTCCTCTGGAGCAGCCTGCCCGACGACGAGCTGCTCGACGCCGCCGAGCGCGGCGTGCTGAGCCAGCCGGGCGAGCTGGAGCGGCAGACGCGCCGGATGCTGGCCGACCCGCGCTCGTACAACCTCGCGCGCAACTTCGCCGGGCAGTGGCTGCAGCTCCGGAACCTGGCGTCGCTCAGCCCGAACACGCGCCTCTTCCCGGACTTCGACGACAACCTGCGGCAGGCCTTCCGCGAGGAGACCGAGCGCTTCTTCGACAGCGTCGTGCGCGAAAACGGCGGCGTGCTCGACCTGCTGAGCGCCGACTACACCTTCCTGAACGAGCGGCTGGCGAAGCACTACGGCATCCCGAACGTCTACGGCACGCGCTTCCGGCGGGTGGAGCTCGACCCCGCCAGCCGGCGCGGCGGCCTGCTGCGGCACGGCAGCATCCTGTCGATCACGTCCTACGCGACGCGAACGTCGCCCGTGATTCGCGGGGTGTGGGTGCTCTCGAACGTCTTCGGCGCCCCGCCGCCGCCGCCGCTGCCGAACGTGCCGACGCTGGAGGAGGCCGCCGTGGCCGCCGACCTCCCGATGCGGGAGCGTCTGGCCGCGCATCGCGGCAACCCCGCCTGCGCGAACTGCCACCGCACGATCGACCCGGTCGGGTTCGCGCTGGAGAACTTCGACGCCCTCGGCCGCTGGCGCGACCACGAGGGCGACGCCGCGTCGATCGACGTGTCCGGACGGCTGCCGCTCGTCGGCGAGTTCGACGGCGTGGACGGCCTCGAGACCGGCCTGATGAGCCGGCCGGACCTGTTTGCCGGCACCATCACCGAGAAGCTGCTGACGTTCGCGCTCGGGCGCGGCGTCGAGTACTACGACGCGCCGGCCGTCCGCCGGATTCTGCGCGCCGCCGAGGCGGACGGCTACCGCCTGTCGTCGCTCATCGTGGGAATCGTCGAGAGTGTCCCGTTTCAGATGAGGAGATCGTCATGATCATCACGAAGAAGGCCCTTCCCCGGCGCACGTTCCTCAAGGGGATGCAGGCCACCCTCGCGCTGCCCCTGCTCGACGCGATGATTCCCGCAGCGACGGCGTTGGCGAAGACGCCGGCCAGGCCGGTGTCCCGGCTCGGCTTCGTGTTCATCCCGATGGGCTGCGACCACGGCCGCTGGACGCCGGCGGACGCGGACCGGCTGGGCGCGCTGCCGCCGATTCTCAGCCCCCTCGAGCCGGTCAAGGAGCAGCTCACGGTGGTGACCAACCTCGAGCTGGAGCTCTCCTATCCCGGCACCCACGACACGTCGAACTCGGGGTTCCTCAGCGCGGCCTACGCCAAGCACACCGAGAGCTCCGACTACCACCTGGGCACGACGGTCGACCAGATCGCGGCCGGCAAGCTCGGACAGGACACGCAGTTGCCGTCGCTGCAACTGTCGATGGACCTGAGCCCCCTCGCCGGCGTGTGCAACAACGGCTACGCCTGCGTCTACCAGAACTGCCTGTCGTGGTCCTCGCCGACGACGCCGCTGCCCGCCGAGGCGCATCCGCGCATCGTCTTCGAGCGCCTCTTCGGCGAGGGCGGCACGGCGGCCGAGCGGCAGGCCGCGCTGCAGAGCCGCGGCAGCCTGCTCGACGCGTTCAGCGCGGACATCGCGCGCCTCAAGCGCGCGGTGGGCGCGACCGACCGGGCCCGCGTCGACCAGTACCTGGACAGCATCCGGGAGGTCGAGCGCCAGATCCGGCGGGCCGAAGACGGCGCCGCCGACAACCTGCTGCCCGACGTGGACCGCCCGGTAGGCGTCCCGGCGGCGTTCGCGGACCACGCGAAGCTCATGTTCGACCTGCAGCTCCTGGCCTTCCAGGCGGACATCACGCGGGTCGTCAGCTTCCAGCTCACGCGCGAGCTCAGCAACCGGACCTATCCCGAGATTGGCGTGCCGGACCCGCACCACCCGACCAGCCACCACGGGAACGACCCGGAGAAGCTGCTCAAGATCTCCAAGATCAACGCGTTCCACGTGTCGCTGTTCGCGGAGTTCCTCGAGAAGCTCAAGACCACGCCGGACGGCGACGGCTCGCTGCTCGACAACACCGTCTATCTGTACGGCAGCGGGATGGGCAACTCCAGCCTGCACGACCACGAGAACCTGCCGATCCTGGTCGCCGGGGGCGCCGCGTGCGGCCTGCGCGGCGGACGGCACGTGCGCTACGACACGGGCACGCCGCTCGCCAACCTGCACCTGACGCTGCTCGACCGCGTCGGGGTCCGGCTGGACTCGTTCGGCGACAGCACCGGCCGCATCGAGGGCCTGGTCGACGCCGTGCCCGTGTAGGAGAGTCGGGCTTGCACCGCAACAGGAGATCACCCATGGATTGGCGACGCATCGCTGCACTCTCCATCCTGGCGCTCGCCGCGGCGAGCGCCGCCGCGGCCGCCGAGGACGCGGATCTGGCCGACGCGGCCGAGCAGCAGCAGGACGCGCTCGTCCGCACGCTGCTCGCCGGGGGCGCGGACGTGAACGCCGCGCAGGTCGACGGCACGACGGCCCTACACTGGGCGGCGTACCACGACGACCTGGAGACGGCACGCCTGCTGCTCGCCAGAGGCGCGGCGGCCGACGCGCTGAACCGCTACGGCGTGCCGGCGCTGTCGCTCGCCGCCGGGAACGGCAACGCCGCGCTCGTGCGGCTCCTGCTCGAGGCCGGCGCCGATCCCAACGCCGCCCTGCTGGGGGGCGAGACCGTGCTGATGACGGCCGCCCGGACGGGCAGCCTGGCGGCCGTGAAGGCCCTGCTGGCGGGCGGCGCCGAACCGGACGCGCGGGAGCGCCGCGAGCAGACGGCGCTGATGTGGGCCGCCGCCGAGGGCCACGCGGGCATCGTCGACGCCCTCATCGCGGCCGGGGCCGACCTGCACGCGTCGCTGGAATCCGGCTTCAACCCGCTGCTCTTCGCCGTGCGCGGGGGCCGCATCGACGTCGTGCACCGGCTGCTGGCCGCCGGCGTCGACGTGAACGCGGCCATCGAGCGGACGGCGGAGAAGCCGGCCGAGCTGGTGAACAACGCCAGCTACCGGCCGGTGGACGAGGGCATGAGCCCGCTGGCGCTGGCCGTCCGCAACGGCCACTTCGAGCTCGCCGTGGCGCTGATCGACGCCGGCGCCGATCCGAACGACCAGCGCACCGGCTTCGCGCCGCTGCACACGATGTCGTGGGTGCGCAAGCCCGACGCGAGCGACCGCGGCGACCCGCCGCCGATCGGCTCCGGAAACCTGACGGGCCTGCAGTTCGTCCGCGAGCTCGTCGCGCGCGGCGCCGACGTGAACGGCCGCCTGCAGACCGCCGGCGTCCGTCCGCCCCACACCGCGTCGGAGCTGGAGATGGAAGGGGCCACGGCCTTTCTCATGGCCGCGGACCGGGCGGACGTCCCGCTGATGCGCGTGCTCCTCGAGCTCGGCGCCGACCCGCTGCTGCCCAACGCCGAAGGCTCCACGCCGCTGATGGCGGCGGCCGGACTCGGCACGCGGGCTCCGGAGGAGGAGGCCGGCTCGGAGCCGGAGGCCCGCGACGCCGTGCAGCTCCTGCTCGACCTCGGCGCCGACATCGACGCCGTCGACGAGACTGGCAATACGGCCATGCACGGCGCGGCGTACGGCAGCTTCCCGACGGTGGTGCAACTGCTGGCGGACAACGGCGCGGACATCCACGTCTGGAGCAAACCGGAGGCGAACGGCCGCACGCCGCTGTTCATCGCCGAGGGCTACCGCGACGGCCTGCCCCGTCCATCGCGTCCGACGATGGAGGCCATCGCGACCCTCATGGTCGGCGCCGGCATCCCGACGGACGGACCGCGACCGGAGTTCATCGACCAGTACTCGCGGCCGGCGCCGCCGCCGCCCGCGCCGCCGGAGAAACGGGAGAAGTCCGGGCAGGCAAAGCCGCAGGTGCAGTAGGTCCCGGCTGCCATCGGCCGGGGCTGCGCCCCGGAGCCCCGGCAGTCCCCTTGCGGATACCCCCGCGCCGCGCCCGCCTCGCCGGCGTCTGCACCGTCGTACGGCGCAGACTCCCGGTAGCTGGCGCGTCACCGCGCGTGGACGAAGCGCTGGACACGGCGGCCGTCGAGCGTGTCCCCCACGTACAGGTTGCCCTGCGAGTCGAGCGCCAGGCTGTGCGGCGACTCGAACTGGCCGGCCCAGCGGCCGCGGCGGCCGAACGACGCCACGGCCTCGAGCGTGTCGCGGTCGAGCGTATGCACGCGGTGCGAGCGCCCGTCGGCCACGACCAGCAGGCTCTGCCCGGCGTCGGTCGAGAGCCCGATGTCCCACGGATAGCCGCCCACCTGCCCGCCGCGCAGCGGCGCCTCGACGAGCGCCTCCTTGACGAAGGTCCCGTCGCTGTCGAACACCTGGATGCGCTGGTTGCCGCGGTCGCAGACGTAGACCATGCCGTCGCCGGCGCCGGCGACGCAGTGCGGCGTGTCGAACTGCGGGGGCGGCGGATCGCCCCGGCTGAAGCGCCCCGCCGCCGTGTCGGCGGGGCGGTTGCCGTACGCGCCCCAATGCCGCTTGTAGTCGCCCGTCGCGGCGTCGAAGACTATCACGCGGCGGTTCGTGTAGCCGTCGCTGATGAACACCTCGGTCGCCGCGGCGTCGACCCAGATGTCGGTGGGCTGGCCCAGGAACGCCGTGCTGTTGCTGCCCTCCGTCCCCATCCCGAAGTCACCGATCTGCAGCAGGCAGTCCCCCGCCGGCGTCAGCTTCACGACCAGCGCGTTGTCGGTCGTCGCCCGCGACGAGAGGTCGTACGGCAGGCCGCCCCCGAAGCCGACCCAGACGTTGTCCTCGTGGTCGACGTAGATGCCGTGCGTCTGCGTCCCCCAGTCGCAGTCGCCGCCCGGGTCGCCCCAACTGTGGACGACCGCGCCGTTCTGGTCGAACGCGATGACCGGGGGCGTGTCCTCGCCGCCGCGCTGGCTGTTCGGGCGGTGGATGATCCACACGTTGTCGCTCGAGTCGACGGCCACGCCCACCACGTTGCCCAGGAGCCAGTCGCCCGGGAGGTCCTGCGGCCAGTGGGGATCGACCTGAAACGTCCCGTCGGAAGGCCGCGGGGGCGCCTGCGAGGCCGCTGTGCCGTGGACGGCGACGACGACGGCGAGCGCCAGGACCGCCGCGGCGCAACCGCTGCTCGATACGGATCTCATGCTGTGCTCCTCACTCGCGCCGCCGCGACCGGGAGCCGCGCCGACCGCGCGGCTCCCATGCGCATCGCCGCCTACTGCGTGTCCTCGCTCTGGGCGTCGTAGCGCTGCGCGCGCTCCACGATGTCGTCGTTGCGGATCAGCGCCCGGCGGCGGTCCGCATCGAGCGCGAGGTCGCCCGTCGGCCCCACCTGGCCGTCGCGGGCCAGCTCCCCGAGGGCGCGATCGACCGCGCCCGCGGCCACCAGGTTGATGCCGCCGAAGAAGGCGACGCCCACGCCGTTGTCGCGCGCCGCCTGCACGGAGGGCACGGATGCGAGCATCGGCGCGCCCGCCATCTCGACCGCCCGGGCGCACTGGTCCAGCGGTATCTGGGGAATGAAGATCAGATCGCCGCCCGCCTGGACGTAGCGCGTCATGCGCTCGATCGCCTCGTCGAGCGGGCCGCCGCCGGCAACGACGTCGCAACGAGTCATCAGCACCGTGTCGCCGCGGCGGGCGTCGGCGGCCGCGTGGATCTTGTCGACCATGGCGTCGGCGGCCAGGATCTTCCCTTCGCTGAGCCCTTGCAGGTGCTTGGCGCCGTACAGGTCCTCGATCATGATGCACGCGGCGCCGGCGCGCTCGTAGCGCTGAACCGCGCGATAGACGTTGAGCGGATTCCCGCCGCCGTCGTCCGCATCCGCGATGATCGGCAGGTCGATCGCGTCGGCGGCGCGGGTACAGAACTCGATCAGGTCGTCCATGGTGATCATGCCGTAGTCGCCGAGCCCGAACTTGCTCAGCGACAGCGCGCTGCCGCCCGTCATCGCGATCTCGAACCCATGCATCTCGACGAGCCGGGCCGACGCGACGTCGCCGCAGTTGACGCAGCGGCTCGGCTCGGACCTCGCCAGCAGCTCGCGGAACCGGCCGCCCGGGCTCGAGGCCGCCGGGGCCTGTGCCGCCGCGCCGCCGGGCGCCCCCAGCGCGTGGGCGGCAACCCCGCCGGCCGCCGCGGCCGTGCCCTGAATGAAACGCCGCCGTGACGGCCCGTCGGGCCGATTGGATCTCACCGGCATGCTCATCGTGTCCTCCTCTGGAACGTCGCTAGAACATCGCGATCGGGTTGGCCGGGCTGCCAGTGCCGTTCTTCACGTTGAGCGGCAGCGCCATGAACATGAACTCGTGGCGTCCCTCCTCGGCGCAGGCGTCGGCGAGCGGCTCGAGCAGGGCGTTGTCCAGCAGCGCCACGCCGTAGAACGTCAGCACGCCGTGCACCGGGTAGGCCAGCCCGTAGTCGTTGGGCCGCGCGTCCATCATGTCCCACCCGAGCAACGCGACGTCGCGGTCGCGAATGAACTTCGCGCACGAGGCGTGCAGGCCGGGACGGGCGCCCCCGCCGATCGCGCCGCCCGCGCGCTGGAACGCCTCCCGCCCGCTGTGGACGAGCAGCGCGTCGCCCGGCCCCACCTCGACCCCCTGGGCCGCCGCAATCTCCTCGAGCTCCCAGCCGTGCACCGGCCGGTCGGCCGTGACGTGCAGCTCGCCGCGATGCCGGGGCACGTCGAGCAGCACGCCGCGCGTGATGATGCCGTTGCTCCAGGCCGTGATGGCGCCGAACTTCGCGCCGTGCGTGTCCACCGCGGCGTCCGGATCGCGGCCCTGCCACACGCCGTCCGTGTTCTCCCACACGTGGCACAGCGCGTCGATGTGGGTGATGGTCTGGCCGTGGTAGATGAACCCGTAGTAGTCGATGAACGAGCCGGCGCCGGCGCCGCGGTCGTTCTTGCGGACGAAGTGCTGCGTCGGCTCGAAGAGCCGGCTCGTCGAGACGGTGCGGCCGCTCTGCACGAGCGCCGCGGCGGCCCGGCGCTTCTCGGCGGTGATCAGGTTGACCGCCCCGACCTCGTCGTCGGCGCCCCAGCGGCCCCAGTTGCGCTGATCCTTGTACCACCCCTCGACCTCGGCCTGCGTCGGCAGCGCCCGGCCGCCCTGCACCGCCGCCGCGGCGGGTTTCGCCGCCGCCGCCGGCCGCGGACTCGACGCACGGCCGACCGGAGCCGACCATGCGCCGGCCCGCTGCCCCAGGGCCACGCC
>CAZMWA010000110.1:0-3731 GCA_964569405.1 uncultured Vicinamibacteraceae bacterium
AGGACCGGCCACACGCCATCGGCGCGGCGCTCGGGACCTGGTACCGGGGCCTGCCGACCTAGGATCCCCGCGCCCCGGCCCGCCCGACGGCGCTCAGGAGGCGCCCCGGCCGAGCACGTGGCGGAGCGCATCCTCCAGGCCCGGGTAGCCGAACTCGAAGCCCGCTTCCCGCAGGCGCGCGGGCTCGACGCGCGCGCTCGACAGGAGCAGCGCGTCGGCCATCTCGCCGAACGCCAGGCGGGCGCCGAAGGCGGGCAGCGGCAGGACGGTGGGGCGCCGCAGCACGCGCCCCAGCGTCTTCGTGAACTCCGCGTTCGTGACCGGGTTCGGCGCGACCATGTTGACCGGACCGGCCAGGCCGTCCGTCCGCAGCGCGTGCAGGATGCCGCCCAGCACGTCGTCGAGCGCCACCCAGCTCATGTACTGCCGGCCGGAGCCGATCACGCCGCCGACGCCCATCCGGAACGGCAGGAGCATCTGCCCGAGCGCGCCCCCCGCCGGCGTCAGCACGATGCCGATCCGCAGGTGCACGACCCGGATGCCGGCGTTGCGCGCCGGCGCGGCTGCCGCCTCCCACGCCTGGCACACGTCGCCCAGGAAGTCGTCTCCCGGCGCGTCCGCCTCGTCGAGCCGCTGCTCGCCCCGGTCTCCATAGAAGCCGATGGCCGAGGCGGCGACGAGCGTCCGGGGCCGCTCGGGGAGGCCGGCCAGCGCTGCGGCGAGCCGCCGCGTCCCGTCGACGCGGCTGTCGCGGATGCGCGCCTTCCGCGCCGACGTCCAGCGCCCGCCGGCGACGTTCTCACCGGCGAGGTGGACGACGGCCTCGACGCCGTCGAGCGCACCGGCGGAGACGGCGCCGCTCGCCGGGTCCCAGCTCGGCCCGCCGTCACCGGCGCCGACTGCCGCGCGGCGCAGCGGCACCACGTCGTGGCCGCCGCTTCTCAGGAACGGCACGAGCGCCGACCCTATCAACCCCGTAGCCCCGGTCACGGCCACTTTCATTGCCTTGCCTCCGTACTGATTATGCCAGCCCAGATCGCGAGCGGTCACCCGCTGCCGGTACGCCAGCAGGCGTTCTATCTCGCGTCGTGCGTAGCCGTCCCCGAGCGCGCCGACCGCCCCCCCGAACAGCTCGTACCGCACGTCGTCGACGAGCGTCGACGCGGCCGGTCCGCGCGGCTCGAAGAAATGCTGGTGCGTCCACGCCCGAAAGGGGCCGGAGAGCTGGCGGTCGACGAACGAACGTCCGGGCTCGAGCGGTCCGTGCTCGGCCACCCAGTCCACGCTAAAGGGTCCCGCACGCAGCCTGAGGGTCACGCGGCTGCCCGGCTGCAGGCTCCCGCCGCGGCGCGCCACGACCGCGACGGGCTGCCACGGCGGCGCCAGCCGCTCGAACGCGCCCGGCCGGCGGTGCCACTCGAAGAGCGCGTCGGCGGACACCGGCATGTCCGCGGCGCGCCGGCAGCGACCGCTCATGGCAGCGCCGCCGGCGCGTGCCGGGGATGGCGCCGCAGCCGCATCGCCTGACGTTCCGCCGGGCGGGCGCCGGAGCGCCTCGCTGCAGGGACGGCGAGCGAATCGATCGGCAGGGGACGCGGTTGCGGTCCACGCGGTTCGGAAAACCGCATCTGCTTTCAGCTTACATTACGGAAGGGATTCACCAGGACCGATGGGCATGCCGACGGCGTCCGGGGTTGCAATCGAGCCGGCCGGCGCCGGCTGGCGACTCTCGTGCGCGCAGCGCGTGCCGCGCCCGCTCGCCCAGGTCTTTCCGTTCTACGCGACGGCCCGCAACCTCGAGCGCCTGACGCCCGCCTTCCTGCGCTTCCGCATCCTGCACATCTCGGCGGAGCCGCTTGCGGCGGGGGCGCGCATCGACTACGCGTTGCGCCTGCACGGCCTGCCCGTCCGTTGGCGAACCCGCATCGACGAATGGGACCCGCCGCGGCGGTTCGTCGACCGCCAGGTGCGCGGCCCCTTCAGGACCTGGGTCCACACGCACACGTTCCGGCCCCTGGGCGACGGCACGCTGATCAGCGACGTCGTCCTGTTCGATCTCTACTGCCGGCCGCTCGCGCGGACGCCCGCGCTGGGCTGGATCTTCGCCGACCTGCGCGCCATCTTCGAGCACCGGCGGCGCGAGGTGGAGCGGGTGTTCGGCTAGATTCCCAGGATCTCGGACGGGGTGCGGTCCGGATCCGCCGAGCATGGGCGTCTTCGGCCAAGAGCCGACTGTCTCGGTTGACGCCACCGATGGCTGTGAATACCATGTGATCACATGCCGGTTACCACACGCATCGTCCGCATCGGCAACTCGCGCGGCATCCGCGTGCCGAAGGCCCTGCTGGACGTGGCGGATCTGCCTGAGGAAGTCCTGCTCGAAGCCGAAGCGGGTCGCCTCGTCGTGACCCCCGCGCGCACGACTCGCGCAGGCTGGGCCGAGGCGGCGCAACGGATGCACGCGGCCGGCGACGACCGGCTTCTCGACCCGCCGCCCGCCAACGCCTTCGACGACGAGGAGTGGGAGTGGTAGGTCCCGCCCTCGCGGTACGGGGCGATGTCCATCTCGTCAGCCTCGAGCCGACCATGGGCAGCGAGATTCGCAAGACCCGTCCCTGCCTGATCGTCTCCCCGGACGAGCTGAATCGGCATTTGCGGACCGCCATCGTGGCGCCGATGACGACGGCCGGCCGCGCCTACCCTTGGCGCGTGCCGTGCCGCTTTCAGCGTCGGTCGGGATTCGTGGCGGTCGATCAAGTTCGCACGGTCGACACCCGCCGGTTGACGCGGCGCCTGGGGCGGCTCGGTGCGGACACGGTCACCGAGGTGCTGCAGGCGCTGGTCGAGATGTTTCGCGAGAATCGCACGTAGATAGCGCCAACAGGTGGTCCTGTGCCCCCTCAGTCGGCCGGCAGCGCGAAGGCCACCAGCCGCGGCCCGCCGCCGATGGTGGCGGCGATGTACTGCCGGCCGTCGGCCAGGTAGGTCATCGGCGTGCCGATGGTGCCGGCGGGCAGATCGACGGTGCCGCGAATCTCGCCGGTCTGCTTGTCCCAGGCGACGAGGGCGGGTCCGCCCCGGCTGCCCGCCGTCGGGACCGTGCTGATGAGCAGGGTCTTCGTCAGCAGCGGCCCGCCGATGGTGCCGTCGCCGAGCGGCGGCAGGTTCAGGTGGCGCAGCCGGGGGTGGTTGCGGATGCGGTCGCCGTTGCCGAGCGGGACCATCCAGGCGTGCTCGCCGGTGTTCATGTCGATGGCGGTAATGCGCGAGTAGGGCGGCTTGAGCAGCGGCAGGCCCTGCGGCATCCGTGCCTGGTAGGACTGTCCTTCGCGGATCTGGCGCAGCCGCCGCTCCTCGGGGGCGCCGTGCGTGTAGAGCATCGTGGCGCCGAGGTCCGGGTCGGGGGTGTAGAGCGGGATGGCGACGGCGACGTTGCGCGACGGGACGTAGAGCATCCCGGTCTCGGGGTCGACCGCCGCGCCGGCCCAGCCGGCGGCGCCGAAATCCGGCGGCCGCATCAGGGTGCCCCGGGTGCCGCCCGCAATGGGGCGTCCGGGCGGCGTGAAGAGCGGTCCGATCTGATAGTTGCTCACCACGTCGAGCGCCATCTGGCGGATCTCCGGGGTGAAGTCGACCAGATCGTCGACCGTCACGCCCTGATAGTCGAACGGGGCCGGCTTCGTCGGGAACGGCTGGGTGGGCGACAGCACCTCGCCCGGCATGTTGGAGCC
>CAZMWA010000111.1:0-5152 GCA_964569405.1 uncultured Vicinamibacteraceae bacterium
GCCGGGTCGGTCAGGGTGAACTCGTACATCAGCGTGCTCTCGTCGACGCGCGTGAAGCGCTCGACCAGATGCATCGTGTGGGTCGGCATGCGCCACGTCTGCGCCCAGCGGTCGGCCGTCCCATCCACGAACCGGGTCGACTCGACGACCAGCGTGTCGCCCTCCCAGCGCCCGCGGATGTCGCCGTTCCACTGCCGGACCGTCCCGTGCGGCGCGTCGCCGAGGGGAATGATCCGCCGGTCGCCGAACATCTCGTGCAGGATGACGACGTGGTCGGGCGTCTGCACGAACTGGTGGTTCGGGTTGTAGCCGAGCCAGAACATCGGCACGCCGTCGGTCATGCAGCGTTCGCCGGTGTCGACGTCCACCCACGAGTTGCGCTGGCCGCTGACGCGGTAGATCGCCTGCAGGCGGCTGCGCTCGGCCATCTCCGGCGTGTAGGGGACGCGCCCGTCGGCCGGATCGGTGATCAGCGCCGTCCGTCGGTCCACGAGCCGCGTGCCCGGATCGAACCAGATCTGGTTGTAGGTGCCGGGATCGCCCTCGCGCACCTCGCGCTCGACGAACCGGGTCGCGTCGGCGCGCAACTCCAGCTCCGCCGCCTGCTCGTCGGTCAGCAGCTCCTGACCGGCGAACCGTTCGGGCCGCTCCAGCGGCGTCAGCGTCGAGCCGGTCCAGATGCCCTGCAGGTCCGGATCGCCCCATGGGGTGCGCAGCGTGTCCTGCGCCGCCGCCGGAAATGCCGCCAGGAGGACGAACGCCGTGGCCCCCGCAACCGTTGCGAATGTTCGACGCTCCATGAATCACCTCTCAGGAATGGAGCCAACTGCGACTCGTATCGCGCATCTTCGCGCACGCGCGGCCCGGATGCAACCCGGCGCGCTACAACCGCATCTCGGCGCGCAGGACGTGCTTGCGTATCTTGCCGACGGAGGTGCGCGGCAGCTCCTCCCGGAAGCGCACGAACTGCGGGACGCGGAAAGCCGCGAGCCGCTCGCGGCACCAGCCGATCACCGCGTCCTCGGTCAACGCGGCGGCGGGTTCTCCGCCCTCCCCTCGCGCGCCGCGCGGCACGACGACGGCCAGAATCGCCTCGTCGCGCATCTCGTCGGGTACGCCGATGACCGCGCAGTCGAACACGTCGGGGTGCTCGCGGATCACCGCCTCGACCTCGCTGGCGGCCACGTTCTCCCCCGACCGCTTGATCATGTCCTTCGCGCGGTCGACGAAGTGGTAGTAGCCGTCCTCGTCCTGCCGGGCGTTGTCGCCGCTCCACAGCCAGCCGTCGCGGAGGGTCTCGGCGGTGGCCTCGGGGTTCTTGTGGTAGCCCTTCATCAGCGAGAGGCCCGGCTCGCCGCGCACCACGATCTGTCCGATCTCGCCGCGCGCCACCGGCCGGCCGCTCTCGTCGACCAGCCGCGACGCATAGCCGGGCGCGGGCAGTCCCATCGACATGTTGCGCCGCTCACCGTCGAACGGGTTGATGATCGGCGGCCCCATCGTCTCGGTCATGCCCCAGAGCTGCATGAGCGGGGCCCGGAAGCGCTCATGCCACTCGGCAAGCTGCGCCGGCGTCACGCTCTGGGCGAAGATCACGGCGCGCAGATCGTTGCGCGCGTGCTCCCGCCGCCGGGGCTGCGCCAGCAGCATCCGCATCGGCGCCGCGAACAGGCTCGAGACCGTGCAGCGGTGGGCGATGGCCCGATCGAAGAAGCGGCTGGCGCTGAAGCGCGCCATCAGCGCCACGCTCGCGCCGGCCACCAGCGCGCTCATCGTCGAGTAGTACTCCGCGTTGCCGTGGAACAGCGGCAACACGCAGAGCTGCCGATCCTCCGGCGTCAGGCGGACGGCACGGGCGACCGTTTCGCCGGCGCAGAGGTAGTTGGCGTGCGTGACCAGCACGCCCTTCGGCCGCGCCGTGGTGCCGGAGGTATACAGAATGGCCGCCTCGTCCGTGGGCGACGGCGCCGGCGCCGCGGGCGGCAGCTCGGGACAGTGGGCGACGAGCCGGCCGAAGTCGACCAGGGCCGACGGCGCGCCGGTGCCGCAGACGAGCACCTCCTCGACCCGCAGGCACCGGCGCCGGACCTGCCGGGCAAGGTCGAGCCACGCCGACTGGGTGAAGACCAGCCGGCTCTCGGAGTGGGCGACCAGGTACTCCAGCTCCGAGGCCGACGATGCCGTGTTGACGGGAACGATGACGGCGCCGAGCTTCGCGGCGCCGAACCAGAGCGCGAGGAACTCCAGGCAGTTGGCCAGCAGCAGGGTGACCTTGTCGCCCCGGCGGACGCCGAGGCGGCCGAGGAGGTGCGCGGTCCGATTCACCTCCCGGTCGAATTCGCGGTAGGTGCGGGCAGTGACCTGCCCCCGCAGGTCGTCGAAGATGACGAACGGCGCGCCGGGGGTCGATCGCGCCCGCGCCTCGAGCAGCGCGGGCAGCGTCCGGACCGCGGCGTCGGACCGCTCGCCCATCGCGATCAGTGACCGGACCGACCCCTCGGTTCGCGTGTCAGCGCCGCCCCGTCGCCTCCCAGGTCCGCTCCGCCAGCAGCAGGTTCGTCATCGCGTAGTTGCCCTCGTGGCAGGCGTACTCGTAGATGATGTAGTCCGGCAGCCGCGGCATGTGGCGCATGCCCGTCCAGGGCCGCGTGTAGACCGCCGCGTCCTCGATGGTGAACGTGTGCTCGAGGGTGTTGTCGTCCAGGCGCCGGAAGCGCTCGACCGCGACGGTGTCCGGCGACGACGGGAAGCGGTGCTGGGTCTTGTCGCTGAAGTTGCGTGTCTCTACGACCAGGGTGTCGCCCTCCCAGTGCCCGCGCGAGTCGCCGTTCCACTGGCGGATGTCGTCGGTGAGGCGGTCGCGCCCGTCGATGGGAATGATCCGCACGTCGTGGATGTTCTCGACGCGGATCGCCACGTGGTCGGGCGTCTGGACGATCTGGTAGGTGTTGTTGTAGCCCGTCGACACCGGCGGCACGCCGTGATAGGTGATGCAGCGATCCCAGTTGCTGCGGTCCAGGTGCGAGTCGGCCGGATGCTCCGCCCGGTACGCCCGATCGGCCTCCGCCTGCGCCGCGGTCTCGGCAGTGATGGGCAGACGGCCGTTCGGCGGATCGATGATCAGCGACGTACGCAGATCGGGGCTGACCCGGCCGCGATCGAACCAGAGCGCGTTGTAGGAGCCGACGCTGCCGGGCGGCGGCTCGCGGTCGAGGGTCACCTCCAGGTTGCGCGCGGCGGCCTCTTCCTCGGTGTAGTGCCGGCGGTCGCCGAGCCCGGCCGGCCTCTGCAATGGCGTGAGCGAGGCGTACGACCACGTGCCCTCCAGGTTCGGATCGCCCCAGGGCGTCAGGGGCTCGCCGTCGGACTGCGTTTGGGCGAGCGCCGCCGCGGGCAGCAGCATCGCGACGACCGCTGCAACGAGCGACATCGAGAGGGGTCGATTGCGCATCTCTCACCTTCCTTTGGCGTGCGTTCCGGCCGAGTCTCCAGCGGCTACGATAGCCCCCGCCGGCCCGGCGCGCAAGACGGATCGTGCAGTATCATCAGCGCGAAAGCGAGGGTTCACCATGGCTCGATTCATCGCCTCGTTCGCCCCGACCGCGCTGGTGCTCGCACTGGCCGGCGGCGCCGCGGCGCCGCCCAGGCCCAGGCCCAGGACGGGGAAGGCTGGGATCCGCCCCGACTCGCCGACGGGCAGCCCGACCTGAACGGCACCTGGAACAACGTCGGCTCGGCGCACATTCCCCTCGAGCTGCCGGAGGCGCTGGCGGGCGCGGACGTCTCGCAGGCGGACATCGACGCCCTCGTGCAGGAGCGCTCGGACGCGCGCAAGGCGGTCACCTGGCAGGGGCACGAGAACAGCCGCGGCGTGGGCGCGTACGCCAACTACTGGTTCGACTGGTTCTGGAAGGAGCCGGCCGGGGTCGACGCGCCGGCCCTGCTGATCGAGCCGGCCAGCGGCAGGATGCCGGCCATGACGCCGAAGGCGGCCGAGAGCGTCGCCTGGCACCGCGAGCACCTGCACGACTCGTACTCGACGATGGAGACCGGCGACCGCTGCATCTCGCGGGGCACCTACGGGATCATGATGCCCACGGCCTACAACAACGGGAAGATGTTCTTCCACACGCCGAACCACGTCGTCATCCTGAGCGAGATGATCCACAACGCGCGCATCATCCCCATCGACGCCGGCGCACACATCGACGGCGGCGTCGCGCTGTGGAACGGCGACCCGCGAGCCCACTGGCAGGGCAATACGCTGGTGGTCGAATCGCGCAACTTCAAGCCGGTCGCGAACCAGCGGGGCCCCGGATCGCGGGCGCCCCAGACCGAGGCGCGCCACGTCGTCGAGCGCTTCACCCTGCTCGACGCCGACACGCTGCGCTACGAGTTGCGGGTCGACGATCCCGAGACCTACACGGCCCCGTGGACGGTCGCCTTCAACTACAAGCGCGACAACGAGTACCTGCAGTACGAGTACGCCTGCCACGAGGGGAACTACGCGGTACCGAATTCGCTGAGCGGCGAGCGGGCGCAGGAGAAGAAGTAGCAGCGGCTTCCGCAGTAGAGTCGGCAATGGACGAGAGGCGCTGTTGCGAAGCGACGCAGGCGGCGCCGGCGGGAAGAGCCGGCAGGCAAAACGTAGCAACAACGGAACGGACCCCGTGTCTTTACGTGGAGTGCACATGATGTCGAGAAGGAATCGCCCTGGAATCGCCGTCGCGGTCACCGTCGGAATCGCCCTGGGCGCCGCCGCCGACGCGGCCGGCCAGAGTTATCCCAATCCGTATCGCCTGGTGGACGATTGGGCGAAGTTCACCGACGGCCGGATCGTCGGCGCGGTCGGGGACACGACCGTGGATAACGACGGCGATTGCAAGGCGGTTCCTTCTCGACATCATCTGCACTCCACGTAAAGACACGGGTTCCGTTACCTCGTTGCTGCTCCGGTTCCGGCTGCTGCCGGCGTCGGTTGCTACTTCGTCTCCTGCGCCCGCTCGCCGCTGAGCGAGTTGGGGACCGCGTAGTTCCCCTCGTGGCAGGCGTACTCGTACTGCAGGTACTCGTTGTCGCGCCGCCACGGGAACGCGATGGTCCAGGGGGCCGTCCAGACCTCCGGATCGTCCACGTGGACCGAGTACTTCAG
>CAZMWA010000112.1:0-26363 GCA_964569405.1 uncultured Vicinamibacteraceae bacterium
CCCGCGCCGCTGCCGCCGAGGCGCGCCGTGCGCGCCTTGACTACTTGTCGTTCGTGCTGGCGGGGGTGGCGTAGCGGCCAGCGGGGAGCGCCGTCCCGTCGACGACCAGCGCCGGGCGGTCGAGTTTGAAGCACGGCGGGCGGCGTTGCTCCAGCAGGTCGCGGGCGCTGGCCGCGAGCGCGGTCGCGAGAAACGGCAGCGCGAGCGTGGCGTCGGCGTGGACGGTGACGTAGTCCGCATCGGCGGCGACCTTGCCCCAGCTCTGCGCCTCGCCGAGCGTCGACCCGGAGGCGCCGCCGAACTGCGGCACGTCGGTCACGATCTGCAGCGCGTACCGATGCCCGCTGCATTCGGCGCCGAAGAAGTCGGCCTGGACGCTGGCCTGGTTGATGAAGTTCTTCGGCGTGCCGCCGCCAAGCACGATCGACGCCGTCCGCGGGCGCCGGATGATCAGGCTGGCCGACTCGGCGATATCGCCGATGACGTCGACGCCGCCCCGGTCGGGCGCGCGCTGGCGCGCCTGCGAGAGCCCCATGCCGATCGACGAGTCCGCGATGGCCGGACAGAAGACCGGCACGTTGGCGCGATACGCCGCCGTCAGAATCCCGTCGCCCCCCGTCTCCCGCCACAGGTGCCCGCCCAGCAGGTGCAGCAGCTCCCGGCTCGTGTAGGGGCGGGGCTCGAGCCCGACGGCGAAATCGGCGATCCACTCGTCGTTGTCGATGAACTCGTCCTCGTCGACCAGGGTGTCGTACACACGGTCGATGTGCGCGGCCTGCAACGCCCGGTCGTCGGCCTGCGGCGACCCGAGGAAGTGCCGCCGGCCGCGGGTCTCGTGGAGATCGTGGTAGAGATTGGCGCCCGTCGAGACGACGCAGTCGACGTAGCGCTCCGCGATCAGGTGCGCCAGCACGAGCCGCAGACCGCCGGCGCTGAGCGCTCCCGCCATCCCCAGGAAGATCATGACGTCGTCGGCCAGCATCTTCCGCCAGACCTGATGCGCCGCGGCCAGGTTGCGACCCTGGAACGAGATGCGTTCCATCCGCCGCAGAATCTCTTCCGCCGGGAGGCCGGGCTCGACGCGGAACGGTTCGACCGGTGTCCGCAGGTATCTCGACTTCTTCGACACCATCGTCGACCTGGCGGTGCGGTCAGTCCGGCGCCTCGAGCTCGCTCTTGAGCTCCGCGAGCAGGGTCAGCGCGGCCAGCGGCGTCAGCTCGTCGAGATTCGCCGCGCGCAGACGCTCAGCGATCCGCGCGTGGCCGGGCGGCGGCGACTGGAAGAGACCGAGCTGCAGCTCCTGCGCCGCCGCCTGTCCGCTGAACGAGGGCCGCCCGCCGCGCGACAGCTCGTCGCTCTCGAGCCCGGTCAGGATCTCCCGCGCGCGCTGGACGATCTCGGCCGGCAGGCCGGCCAGCCGCGCCACCTGGATGCCGTAGCTCCGGTCGGAGCGCCCCGGCTCCACGCGGCGGAGAAAGATGATGTCGTCCTGCCACTCCCGGGCGACCACGTGGTAGTTGGCAACCCCGGGCAAGGCGTCCGCGAGATCGGTCAGCTCGTGGTAGTGGGTGGCGAAGAGCGTCTTCGGGCGCGCCCGTGCGTTCGTCGACAGGTGCTCGGCAACGGCCCAGGCCAGGCTCAGACCGTCGAAGGTCGCCGTGCCGCGGCCAATCTCGTCGAGCAGGACGAGGCTGCGCGAGGTGGCGGTGTGGAGGATGCGCGCGGTCTCCTGCATCTCGAGCATGAAGGTCGACTGCCCGCGCGCGATGTTGTCGGCCGCGCCGACCCGCGCGAAGACGCGGTCGACGAGCGGTACCTTGGCGCTCTTCGCCGGCACGAACGAGCCGCAGTGCGCGAGCAGGGCAATCAGCGCGGCCTGCCGCAGGAACGTGGACTTCCCGCCCATGTTCGGGCCGGTGACGATGATCAGTTGCTGGGCGGCGTCGTCGAGCCGCAGATCGTTGGGGACGAAGGCGTCCGGGCAGTGGCGCTCGACGACGGGGTGCCGTCCCTCGACGATGTCGAGCTCGGCGCCGGCGTGGACCTGCGGCTTGGTGTAGTTGAGAACGACGGCCGACTCGGCCAGCGCGGCGAGGACGTCGAGGCAGGCGATGGCCCGCGCCGAGGCCTGGATTCTGGTCGCCTCGGCCGCCACCTGCAGCCGCAGCGCCTCGAACAGCTCCTGCTCCCTGCTCAACTGGCGCTCGTCCGCTCCCAGCGCCTTCTCCTCGTACTCCTTCAACGCCGGAGTGACGTACCGCTCGCCGGTGGCGACCGTCTGCTTCCGGAAATAGTCGTCGGGCACCGCGTGCAGGTTCGACTTCGAGACCTCGATGTAGTAGCCGAACACGCGGTTGAAGCGGACCTTGAGCGATGCGATGCCGGTGCGCTCGCGCTCGGCATTCTCGAGCGCGGCGATGTGCTGCTTGGCGTCGCGGCTGATGGAGCGCAGCTCGTCGAGCGCGGGATCGACGCCGTCGCGGATGCAGCCCCCGTCGTGGGCCGCGACCGGCGGTTCGTCCACGAGCGTCGCCTCGACGGCGTCGCGCACGTCGGCCACGTCGTCGAGCTGGGCCGTCAGGCTCTGCGTCAGCGGCGCGCGGCAATCGCCCAGCAGGCCCCGGATGCGGGGAATGACCGCCACCGACTGCCGCAACGCGACGAGATCCCGAGGGCCCGCGGTGCGCAACGCGACGCGTGCGATCAGCCGCTCGAGATCGTGGACCGCCTTGAGCGTGTCGCGCAGCTTCGCCCGCTCGGTGCCGGCGAAGGCCATCTCCTCGACCGCATCGAGCCGGTCCTGGATCGGCTCGAGGGCGTGCGCCGGACGCTGCAGCCATGCGCGCAGCAGCCGCCCTCCCATCGGCGTCACCGTGCGGTCCAGCTCGCCCAGCAGCGAACCGCTGCGGCCGCCGTCGGCCGACTCGAGGATCTCGAGGTGCCGGCAAGTGGTCGCGTCCACCAGCACATGGTCCGCCCGCGACCGGAACACGATGCGGCGGACATGCACGAGATCGACCTTCTGGGTGTCCTGGAGATACTGCACGAGCGCGCCGGCAGCCCGTGCGGCGGCCGGGTGATCGGCCAGATCGGAGCCCTCGAGGCTGGTTTGCAACTGATCGCGCAGCGTCTGGCGCGCGTGATCGAATCCGAACGTCCAGGGCTCCAGCGCCGTGACGGCAAGGTGCCGGACGTCGAACTCGGGCAGAAGCTCGGACAGCTTCGAGTCGCGGGCCACGATGACCTCTCGCGGGCGCAGGACCGACAGCTCGTCGGCCAGCGCCTGCCGGCCGCTCTCGCCCGCGTACTCGGCGGCGCTGAACTCCCCCGTCGACAGGTCGACCAGCGCGGCGCCGTAGACCATGTCCGCCGCGCCGCGCGCACGGGCGGGGGGAGGCTCGGTCCCGGGCACGAGCGCGATGAGCAGGGCCGGCTCCTTCGCTTCCAGGTAGCCGGCATCGGTCAGCGTGCCGGGCGAGACGACCCGGACCACCTCGCGGCGCAGCGGCTGCTTCGACTTCTTCGCGGCGGCGGCCGTTTCCACCTGCTCGCAGATCGCGACGCGGAACCCATGCTTGACCAGCCGCGCCACGTACCCGTCCGCGGCGTGATGGGGCACGCCGCACATGGGAATCGGGCTCCCGCCGCTGTCCCGGGAACGCGAGGTCAGCGTCAGCTCCAGCGCGCGCGCCGCCACCAGCGCGTCCTCGTAGAACAGCTCGTAGAAGTCGCCCATCCTGAAGAAGACGAGCGCATCCGGGTGCTGGCGCTTGAAGTCCAGGTACTGCCTCATTGCCGGCGTGACGTGCGAGGCGCGGCCTGCCTCGGTGGGGGAGGGCATCTGAGTCTGGGCGGCGAGTATAACAGTCGCGCTGCGGCGGCCCACCGCGAGGATTCCGGTATCCTTCTCGGCGATGCGGATTCTGGCGCTCGATACGTCCACGCCGGCCGGCAGCGTCGCGCTCGCCGCCGCCGGCGAGGTGACGGAATGCCGCGTCGGGGATGCCGATCGCACGCACGGCGAGCGGCTTCCCGGCGACGTCACGGCGCTGCTCGCGGCCCACGGCCTGACCCCGGCCGACATCGACCGGTATGCCGTATGCTCCGGCCCGGGGTCGTTCACCGGCTTGCGCGTGGGCCTCGCCAGCATCCAGGCCCTGGCGCTGGTCAATCGCCGCCCGGTGGTGGCCGTGCCCACGCTGGAGGCACTGGCCTGCGCCGCCCTGTGGGCGCCCGCGGGCGACGAGAGCACGGAGCTGGTCGGGGCCTGGATGAACGCCCACCGCGGCGAGGTCTTCGCCGCCCTCTACGACGTCTCGCGGGCCGGCGCCGAGGACGCTGCCGGCAGCGACGGCAGAGCCGCGCTGACGGAGGTCGCCGGGCCGGTCGCGGCCCCCGCGGACGTGGTAATCCGGGACTGGCGCGAGCGGTTGGGCGGCGACGGCCGCCGGATGGCCGTGATCGGCGACGCGGTGGCGCCCGTCCGGGAACAACTGCAACAGGCGCTGAACTGCGCCGGCCTGCTGACGCCGCGCATGCCGCCGCTGGCGCCGATTGCGGCGCGCATCGCCGCGGCGGCGGCCGGCGACGACGCCCGGGCCCCGCATGCGGTGCGTCCCGTCTACGTGCGCCGTCCGGACGCGGTGCTGGCCCGCGAACGGCGGCAGCGCCCCGGGGGCGCCGGCGCTTGAAACCCCGTGGGCCGTGTGATACGTTCGCCGGTAGCTTGAGGGTGGCTAACGATCCGGCCTGCCGCACGCTCCCAGCGCAAATCCGGTACCAAGGAGGTGGAATGACGACAGGCTCGCAGCAACTGCGGGACAATCTCCTGCAGACGGATGAGGAGTTCCGTCGACTTGCAGCACAGCATCGCGATCTCGAGGCACGACTCGGCGAGCTTTCAGGCCAGCTGTATCGGACCGGACAGGAGGAATTGGAGAAGGCCACCCTCAAGAAGCGCAAGCTGCAGCTCAAGGATCGGATGGAGGAGATCCTGCGCCAGCGCCGGGACCCGCCGGCGGTGACGGCGCTGCCGCCTGCCGTGCGCGGTTGACCGCTCGCACCCCGCTCGACGCGGCGTCCCGGCCGCGGCGGCATGCCGCCGCGGCTGACGGAGCCGCCGGAACAGCATGAGAATCGACCGGGCCGGTATTCCGTTCATCACGGGACCGCTGCTCTGCGGCGCCGCGTGCATGGCGTTCGGGCTGGTGGCCTGGGCGACCGCCGCGGCCGCGGCCGCCGGCTTCTTCGGGTTCTTCTTCCGCGACCCCGAGCGGCGCGTGCCGGCGGCTCCCGGCATGGTCGTGTCTCCGGCCGACGGCCGGGTCGTCTTCGCCGGCGAGGCCGAGGCCGGTGTGGCGCCGCGCGGGACGTGGCGGCAGGTGAGCGTGTTCCTCTCGCCCCTCGACGTCCACGTCAACCGCGTTCCGGTCGGCGGCACGGTCACCCGCGTGGACCGCTCGGCCGGCCGCTTCCTGCCGGCCTACCGGCGCGAGGCCGCGGCCGAGAACGAGCGGTGCGAGATCTGGATCGAGCACGGCGCCCAGACCGTGGTCTGCCGCCAGGTGGTCGGCGTTCTGGCGCGGCGGATCGTCTGCCGGCTGTCCGCCGGCACGTCCGTGGCCACGGGTCAGCGTTTCGGTATCATGAAGTTCGGGTCGCGGATGGACGTGTTCGTCCCGGACGGGGTACGTTTGCGCGTGCGCGCGGGCGACGTCGTGCGCGGCGGCGAGACCGTCCTGGCCGTCCTGGAGGGAACGACGGCGCCTGAATAGCAGCGAGGTTGGGCGTGCCCAGAGTACTGTCCGTCTTCAGCCCGCCGAGACCGGAACGCCGCTTCCAGCGGGGTGTGTACCTGCTGCCGGGCATGCTGACGGTCGGCAACATGTTCTGCGGCTGGGCCTGCATCGTCTACGCCATGCGCGGCGACTACGCGACGGCCGCGCCGTTCGTGGCCTTCGCCATGATTCTCGACACCCTCGACGGGCGGGTGGCTCGCATGACCGGCGCCACGAGCGAGTTCGGCGTCGAGTTCGACTCGCTGGCCGACGTCATCTCGTTCGGCGTGGCGCCGGCGATCCTGGTGTTCACCTGGGGTCTCGACTCGCTCGGCCGGCTCGGTTGGGCCATCGGCTTCCTGTTCGTCACGGCCGCCGCCATGCGGCTGGCACGCTTCAACATCCAGGGCAAGGGCGGCGACCGGCGCTACTTCATCGGGATGCCGAGCCCGGCCGCCGCCAGCGTGCTGGCGGCCACCGTGTTCGCCTACCCGGGCGGCCTCGAGGGGATTCGCGAGGCGGTAATCGCGCTGCCGGTGGTGCTGGTGCCGGCCGCGCTGATGGTGAGCCGCATCAGATACCGCAGCTTCAACGCGCTGACCCCCGGGCGACGCCACTCGTATCTGACGCTCCTCGTGATGGCGGGCGTCATCGCCGCGATCGCGATCCATCCGCAGGTCGTGCTGCTGCTGATGGCGTACACCTATCTGGCGTCGGGGTTGATTGGCGTGGTCATCTCCCGGGCGCGCGCGCGAGCGCCCGGCGGGGAGACCGAGGTGCTGCCGCTGCCCTCCGTGCAGGACCGCTCAGCCTCCTGACGACGCCGCTGGCGGCAGGGTCATCGTGACCGTGGTGCCGTGCTCCTTGCGGCTCTCCACGCGGATCGTGCCGCCGCTCAACTCGACGTTCCGCTTGGCGATCGCCATGCCGAGCCCGGTTCCGGACACCTTGGTGGAGAAGTAGGGCTCGAAGATGCGCCGCAGCGTGGCGGGATCGACGCCGGCTCCCGTATCGGCCACGGCCAGCAGGACGGCCTCCGCCGACACGGCGGCGCGAATCGCGAGCGAGCCCCGGCCCGGCATGGCGTGCAGCGCGTTGTCGATGACGTTGGTCAGCGCCCGGCCGACTAGGGTGCGGTCGACGAGCACCGGCGGGCATCCCGCCGCGATGTCGACGGTGACCGCGATCCGGTCTTCGACGCCGACCAGGTACGGCGTCAGCACGCCATGCACCAGCGCGGCGAGGTCCGCCGCGTCGCGGTTCACGGCGGGTGACGAGGCGTAGCTGGAAAACTCCGAAGAGATCCGGCGCAGAATGCGAACCTGGGCCAGGATGGAGTCGACGCAGCTCTGGAGCACGGGGCTCAGCGGCTCGCCGCGGTCCCGGTTCACGCGCAGCAGATGCTCCGCCGAGAGCTGCACGGGAGTGAGCGGGTTCTTGATCTCGTGCGCCACCTGGCGGGCCATCTCGGCCCACGCCTCGAGCCGGTGCGTGCGCTCGAGCCGGCGCTGCTGATCCTTGAGATCGATCGCCATCCGGTTGAACGCGGCGACGAGCCGCTGCAGCTCGTCGGCCGAGCGGACGGCCACCTGCGCGTCGAAGTTCCCGCGCGCGAGCTGGCGCGTGGCGCGCGTCAGACGCTTGACGGGATCGGCAATCCGTTCCGCGAGATAGAATCCGCTGCCCGCCCCGAGCAGGATGAACAGCACCACACCGAGCAGAATGCCGCGGTCCAGGTCGGCGATCTGGTCCTCGATCTGCTGCTGCCGCGACGCCAGCGGCACGGTCAGAATCGCGTCGCGTCCGCCGGCGCGCAGCGGTGTGGCCGCCACGAGGTAGCGCAGCGACCCGATGGCGTCCTCCGCCACGTAGCTGGGCATGCGATCGAGGGCGATCGCGTCATACACGCCGTCCGGCGTGCGCGTCGGCAGCAACCCGGACGTGAACAGGTCGCGCTCGCTGGTCGCCAGCAGTTGGGAGCCCTCGAAGATGTTGACGTCCTGGTCGATGATCTGGCTGATGAAGACCAGCAGGTCGTCGTTGATGACGGACGCGGCCGCGTCGCCCGTCTGCGGCAATCGCGACGACTCCTCGATCACCCGCTGGGCCACGGCCGCCGTCCGCGCCGCGCCGGTTTCGACGTCGGCTCGCAGTTGCGCCGTGTAGTAGGTCCGAATCACCACGGCGAGCGCGAGCACCGGGATGACCGTCGCGGCGACGAACGCCAGGAGCAGGCGGCGATAGAAGCTGGTGCGGATCTCGCGCAGGAGGGCGCGGCCGAAGCGCTGCCGCAAGGCGCCCCACGGCGCCGCGCCCACCGCAATCAGGAACAGCACCAGACACGCGACGCCGACGAACGCCGCGATCTCGACCAGACGCACCAGATGATCGAACAGCCCGAAGGCCGGATATCCCAGCGCGTAGATCCCGGCGCGGTTGTTGGTGACGTACACCTCGTAGTCGCGCCCGCTCTTGGCGCGCGCGGTCCAGAACGGCTCGCGGGACGCGTGGACGCGCGCGAACAGGTCCTCTTCGAGCAGCCAGGCGCTCGAACCCGACGTGAAGATGGGCTGGAGTCCCCACCCGTAGATGACCAGCTCCACGTCGCGGCCCACCTGCCGGTCGGCGAGCGGGCTCGCTCGCCCGCGCAGCAGCTCCGCATACGGGTTGCGGGGCGAGATGAAGGGGAGCGCCTGATAGTCGAGGGCGAGGTGCACCACGACCGACCCGCGGGCCGCCGGGCCCCGCCCCTGCGGGTCGGCCGGCGTGCACAGCGCGCGGTCCCCGTGCAGGACCCGGCGCTCCTCGGACCCGAACGGGGCGGCCTCGCCGAAGATCTCCCAGTCGCACGTGCCCGATATCCAGCCCTGCGGGACGCCCTCGTACTCCGGGAAGTTCAATGCGAAACGGCTGACCAGGCCGCCCTGCGCGCCGTACAGCTCGACGGCGGACGTCAGGCGCAGCAGCGCCAGGTCCGTCCGGCGCCACACGGAGAACGCGCGGTCCGTATCCGGCTGCTCGACCTGCCGCGCGGGCGGCGCCGCCGCCATGAACGGCAGATCCGGAATGGCGTCGATCTGGGCCAGCGCCCGGCCCAGATGGGCCTGCAGCTCTTCCGGGTAGCTCGCCGCCTGCACGGCGTACTGCGTTTCCACGAGCGCCCGCTTGGCCCGCTGCGCGTGATGCCACAGCGTGGGGTAGAGCAGCAGCGCCGGGAGCACCATGGCCAGCAGCGTGGCCAGCATGCGCGACGCGTGAGATGCATGGCGAAACCAGGGTCGCACGGTCGGCACGCTCAGCACCGCGGCGAGCGTGCCGCCGAGCGCGGCCCCGAACGGCCAGGCGGGCTGCGCACCCGCCGCCACGATCGCCAGGCCCGGCGCGCTCCAGGCGACGACGGCGGCCGCCGCCGGCACGGCGTCACGGCGCCCGTACCGCCAGGCGATCCGTGTCGCCATGAGCACCACGACGCCGCCCCAGATCGCGCCGATGGCCGCCAGCAGCAGCCCTGCCAGCAGTCCCGCGCGCCCGGCATCCCATGGCGACAGGGAGGTGTGCAGGAGATCCACGGCCGACGCCGCCACCGTGTCGGCGGTGACGGCCTGCAGTCCGCTCAGGACCGCGGCCAGCACGATGCCCCCGGCCAGGTGCGTCGCGAGGAACCACGGCGCGCGGCGCGGCGACAGCCCCCGCCGGGCGCCGCGCGACGCGAGGCGGGCGCGTTCCAGGCCCAGCGCCGCCAGCAGCGCCAGCGCGACGGCGAGCGCGCCCAGGAGCAGCAGATCGGCGGGGGACCGCAACAGGCCGGGCAGGTGGGCGGAGCTGTAGACCTCCGGCGAGAACAGGCGGCTGCGTGCCGGGGCCGGCGCGCCGGCGACGCGCAACAGGAGCACCGCGACGGCGAGCCCCGCCGCGGCCAGGCCGCCGAGCCGCAGGTTCTCCGCGGCGCTGGCCCGCCGCGGCGCGAGGATTGCTCCCGGCAGCACGAGGATGAGGACCACCAGCACCACGAACGCCAGGCTCAGGTCGTTGACCGCGCGCCGCCAGTCGTCGCGCGCGGCGCGCAGATCGTCGCCGGATACGGTCGCAGCCAGCAGGCGCTCCCCGTGCGGCGACCGCAACTCGAACGCCCGCGGCCCCGGCTCGGGCCCCAGCCGTGACGCAGTATCCCCGGCATGGGGTCGCACGATGACATCGGCAATCGGTGCGTCGAGTCGAAACGCGTCGGACGGCGCCCCGGCCACGCCCGGCGCCGTCGACAGCACGCGCTCGGCGGCGATCGAGCCGATGCGGCGCGGCGGCGCCGCGCCGCCGGGCTGCTCCAGCACCGGCTCGATGTAGACGAGACGCAACCCGAGCGGCCCCGGGGCGACGAAGAACGTGCGGTCGCCCAGCACGCGGCGGGCGGGAATCTCCGACGGTCGCCCCGCCCACGCCCGGGCGGACGCTGCGGCCCCGTAGACCGTGACGGCAACGTCCGAGCCGCCGCCGTCGGCCGCCGCGGCGCGTGTGGCCGCGAACAGGCGGGGCAGGGCGGCCGACCCGCCACCGATGCCGGCGACCACTGCCGGCTGAACGGCCAGACGCGCTGCGAGCGATTCCAGCGCGACGGCCATGGCGGTGAGGTTGCGCGACACGTGGCGCTCGACCCTGTGAAACGCGGCGTCGTCCGATCCGCCCAGCCGGCCGATCTCGATCAGCCGGCCGCCGGCCTGGATGAGTATCAGCCCGGCAACTCCAGCCAGCACGGCGCGCCGCCACGAGCGCGGACTACTCATCGGCGGACGCTCCGATCGGGGCGGCCGCCCGGGCGGCGCCGGTTGCCGGTGGCTCGAACGGCAGCACGTCGGCCGGCGCCAGCGGCGTGGGCACGGGCAGCAGCGGCGCCGGCGGAAAGTCGAGCGGGAACGGCGCGGGGCCGGTCCCGGGCCGCATGCCGACAAGGCGTCCATCGGCAATCAGCAGCACGACCCCCGGACCGGAGCCGGCCAGCGACGCGGCGAAGTGGGGCGGCGCGCCGAGCTCGTCGGCCGCCGACAGGACGCCCGCCGGGCGGCCGCTCTCGCGATCGAACGCGCGGACCTGTGCCGACACCCCCGAGACGAACAGCGCCCGTCCCACGATCATGGGTCCGGCCCGCGGGCGGCCGGGCAGCGGCCGCCGCCACTGCTGAACGCCGCTGTTCCGATCGAGCGCCCAGAGAATGTTGTCCAGCGACGTGAAGAAGAGCCGGCTCTCGTCGACCGCCGGCGGACCGACGACGTCGCCGCCCGCCCGCCAGCGCCAGTCGAGGCTGCCGTCGTCCAGCGAGAGGCGGTACAGGTGGTTGTCCGTCGCGCCGACGAACACCGCGTCGAGCGGCAGCACCTCCCGCGGACTGCCGCGCAACGTCCGCTCCCATAGCGGCGTCCCCGCCGTGAGATCGAGCGCGACGAGCCGCCCGTCATCGATCGGCACGAACAGGCGGCGCCCCCCGACCGAGGGCCGCACGCGCAGCGAACCGCCGAGCGCGCGCCGCCAGAGCTCGCGGCCGTCGGCGGCCCGGAGCGCGGCCACCTCGCCGGTCTCGAGCGCAACGACCAGCCAGCCCGCCGCACGGAGGGGCGGCGCGGAGATCGACGCCGCGAACTCCCGCGTCCACAGCGGCTGCGCGTCGGCGGCCCGCAGGGCCACCAGCGTGGCGCCGGCCGCGACGACCACGCTGCCGCCGGCCGCCGCGGGCGAGAACCCGGTCCGCCGCCCGCTGATCCAGGTCGTTTCGCCGTCGCCCAGTCGAATCGCGGCCAGCGTGCCATCGCGGAGGGGGACGTAGGCGTGGATGTCGTCGTAGCCGGGCGCCGCGGCCGGCGGCTGGCCCAGGTCGGCCGTCCAGGCCGGCTCGAGCGGAAAGACGGACGCGGACGGCTCGGCGACGCCGGCCCGGGCGCCGTCCGCCCCGTGCTGCGCAGCCGCGGGGAGGGCGGGGCACGCCGCGCCCGCGGCCAGGCACATCACGGACACTGTGGATAGGCGTCGTGCGATACCACTAGATATAGTGGTGCGACCGGTGCCCACCCCGCTATAATAGCGGCACGGGGTTGATTTATCCCGGCGGCGCGCCGCCCCATTCCGCGACGAACTGGCACAATCTTCGGTGGCCCATCAGACGATCCTCGTTCTGGATTTCGGCTCGCAGTACACGCAGCTCATCGCCAGGCGGCTTCGCGAGCTGTCGGTGTACTCGGAAATCCTGCCGTTCGATACGCCGGCCGAGTCGATCCGGGCGCGCGGGCCGGCTGGCCTGATTCTCTCGGGGGGGCCGGCGAGCGTGTCGGATCCCGCCGCGCCGCACTGCGACCCGGCGCTGTTCGACAGCGGCATCCCGGTGCTCGGCATCTGCTACGGCATGCAGGAGATGACCGCGGCGCTGGGGGGCCGCGTCACGCGCGCGCCGGAGCGCGAGTACGGCCATGCGACGGTGACGGTGCAGGGCAACGGCGCCCTGCTGGCCTCCGTGCCGCGGGAGCTGCGTGTCTGGGCCAGCCATGGCGACTTCGTCGCGAGCGTGCCGCCCGGGTTCACGGTCGGGGCCACCAGCGCCAACGCGCCGGTGGCGGCGATGGAGCATCCGGCCAGGCGACTGCACGCCCTGCTGTTCCACCCGGAGGTGGTGCATACGCAGGCCGGCGATCGCATTCTGCGTAATTTTGCACGCAATATTTGTGCCTGTAGTGGCGACTGGACAATGGCGTCGTTCGTCGACGAGGCGACGGCGCGCATCCGTTCCCGTGTGGGCGCGCAAGGCCGCGTCGTGTGCGGCCTGAGCGGCGGCGTCGATTCCACGGTGACCGCGCTGCTCGTGCACCGCGCCATCGGCGACCGTCTGACGTGCATCTTCGTCGACAACGGACTCCTGCGCCGGGACGAGGCCGAGCAGGTCCGGCGGCGCTTCGCCGGAAAGCTGCGCCTGCCGCTCGTGGTCGAGGACGCGAGCCGGCTCTTTCTCGAGCGGCTGGCGGGCGTGACCGATCCGGAGCGCAAGCGCAAGATCATCGGCGCCGCGTTCATCGACGTCTTCGAGCGCGTGGCGCAGGCGATCGGCCGGTTCGACCATCTGGCGCAGGGCACCCTGTATCCGGACGTCATCGAGAGCGTCTCGGTCGTCGGTCCGTCGGCCGCGATCAAGAGCCACCACAACGTGGGCGGGCTGCCCGACCGCCTGGCATTCACGCTCGTCGAGCCGCTCCGGGAGCTGTTCAAGGACGAGGTGCGCGCGCTCGGGACGGCGCTCGGGCTCGACGACGAGTTCGTCTGGCGGCAGCCGTTTCCGGGGCCCGGCCTCGCCGTGCGGATTCTCGGCGCGGTGACCGCGGAACGGCTCGAGCTGCTGCGCCATGCGGACGCCATCGTCGCGGAGGAAATTCGCCGCAGCGGCCTGTACCGGCAGCTCTGGCAGTCGTTCGCGGTCCTGCTGCCCATTCAGAGCGTGGGCGTCATGGGCGACGAGCGGACCTATGAGCACACGATTGCCGTGCGCGCCGTCGAGAGCCGCGACGGCATGACCGCGGACTGGGCCCGGCTGCCCCACGAGCTGCTCGCGACGATATCGTCGCGCATCGTCAACGAGGTCCACGGCATCAACCGGGTGGTTTACGACATCAGCTCCAAGCCGCCATCGACAATCGAGTGGGAATGAGCGCCAGCTTCGTTCACCTGCATCTGCATACGGAATACTCGCTGCTCGACGGGGCGTGCCGCATCGGGGAACTGCTCGATCAGGCTCAGCGCCTCGACATGCCGGCGGTGGCGGTCACCGAGCACGGCAACCTGTTCTCCGCCGTCACGTTCCATGACGAGGCCCGCAAGCGCGGCATCAAGCCGATCATCGGCTGCGAGGTCTACGTCGCGAACGGCAGCCGCCTGACCAAGAGCGGGACCCCTGGCGAGACGGCCAACCATCTGGTGCTCCTCGCGACCAACCGCACGGGCTACCACAACCTGATCAAGCTGGTCTCCGCGGGGTACACGGAGGGGTTCTACTACAAGCCGCGGATCGACAAGGACCTGCTGGCGGAACATGCCGACGGGATCGTCGGGCTCAGCAGTTGCCTGAAGGGCGAGGTCGCCACCCACCTGTGCCGCGAGCAGCAGCGGCGGGCGGTGGCGGCGGCGGCCACCTATCGCGACCTCCTGGGTCCGGGCAACTTCTTTCTGGAGATGCAGTTCCAGGGAATCGACGCCCAGCGCACGGTGAACGAAGGGCTGCCGCCGATCGCCCGCGAGCTCGGGGTGCCGCTGGTTTGCACCAACGACGTGCACTACCTGCGGCAGGCCGATCATCACCCGCACGACGTGCTGCTGTGCATCGGGACGGGCAAGAACGTCCAGGACGAGCAGCGCCTGCGGTACCACGGCGACCAGTTCTATCTCAAGACGCCCGCGGAGATGGCGGCGCTGTTCGGGGACTACCCGGAGGCGCTGAGCAACACCGTCGCAATCGCCGAACGCTGCGACCTCGACCTGAGCACCAGCGAGAATCACCTGCCGAACTTCGACGTCCCGGACGGCTACACGCTCGACGGGTACTTCGAGCACGTCGTCCGCGAGGGATACACGGCGCGCCTGCCCCGGCTGCGGGAACTGGAGAGCCGCGGCGCCCTGCGTCATCCGCTCGAGGCCTACGAGGCCAGGCTCGCCTACGAGATCGACGTCATCAAGCGGATGCAGTACCCGGGCTACTTCCTCATCGTCTGGGACTTCATCCGCTACGCGCGCGATCACGGCATCCCGGTCGGCCCCGGCCGCGGCTCGGCCGCGGGCAGCCTGGTGGCCTACTGCCTGCAGATCACCGACGTCGACCCGCTGGACTTCGATCTCATCTTCGAGCGTTTCCTCAACCCGGAACGCGTGTCGCTGCCGGACATCGACATCGACTTCTGCGAGCGCCGGCGGGGCGAGGTCATCGAGTACGTCACGCGCAAGTACGGCCGCGAGAACGTGGCCCAGATCATCACGTTCGGGACGATGAAGGCGCGCGCCGCGGTGCGCGACGTGGGCCGCACGCTGGGGATGTCGTACGCGGACGTCGATCGCGTCGCCAAGCAGATTCCGCCGACCCTGGACATGACGCTCGCCCGGGCGGTGGAGGAGAGCTCCGCGCTCAAGGAGATGTACCGGCGAGACGAGCGGGTCAAGGAGCTGATCGGCGTGGCGCGCCGGCTGGAGGGCGTCACCCGGCACGCCTCGGTGCACGCCGCCGGCGTCGTCATCGCGCCGCGGCCGCTGACCGAGTTCGCACCGCTCTACAAGAGCCAGAAGGACGAGATCACCACCCAGTGGGCCATGAAGGAGGTCGAGCGGGTCGGCCTGCTCAAGATGGACTTTCTCGGGCTGAGCACGCTGACGCTGCTCCACGACGCCGTGGCGCACATCCGCGCGACGGAGGGGAAGACGCTGGCGCTCGACCAGATGCCCCTCGACGACGCCCGGACGTACGAGCTCTTCGGCGACGGCCAGACGCTCGGCGTGTTCCAGTTCGAGAGCTCGGGCATGCGGGAAACCCTGCGCAAGGCGAAGCCCAAGCGGTTCGACGACCTGATCGCGCTGAACGCGCTCTACCGGCCCGGGCCGCTGCGGGGCGGGGTCATCGACGACTTCATCGCGCGCAAGCACGGCAGGGTGCAGATTTCGTACGAGGTGCCCGAGCTCGAGCCCATCCTCAAGGACACCTACGGCGTCATCGCGTATCAGGAGCAGGTGATGCGCATCGCCAGCGACCTGGCCGGCTTCACCATGGGCGAGGCCGACCTTCTGCGCAAGGCGATGGGCAAGAAGGACGCGTCGGCGATGCAGGCCCAGCGCAAGCGCTTCGTCGAGGGCGCGGTCCAGCGCGGCATCGCGCAGCAGAAGGCGACCGGCATCTTCGACCTCATGGAGTACTTCGCCGGCTACGGCTTCAACAAGAGCCACTCGACGACGTACGCGCTCCTGGCCTATCAGACGGCCTATCTGAAGGCGAACTATCCCCGGCACTTCATGGCGGCGCTGCTGACCATCGAGCGGCAGAACACCGACAAGCTGGCGGTCTACCTGGGGGAGTGCCGCGACCTGGGCGTCCCCATCCTGCCGCCGGACGTCAACAGCAGCGGCCTGCACTTCACGGTCGCCGGCGACGGCATCCGTTTCGGCCTTGCGGCGATCAAGAACGTGGGCGAGGCAGCCATCGCCTCGATCGTCAAGGCGCGGGAGACGCGGGGACGCATCGCGTCGCTCGACCGGCTGTGCGAGGACGTCGACCTGCGGCTGGTGAACAAGCGGGTGCTCGAGAGCCTCGCGAAGGCCGGCGCATTCGATTCGCTCGCGGCGTCCGAACCCCGCCCGCCCGTGGCCGCCCTGCGGGCCCGGCTGCTGTCCCTGACGGATCGCGCGCTCGAGCACGGCAGTCGGCGTCAACGCAATCGGGATCGCGGACAGACGGAGCTGTTCGGCGACGCCGAGGCCGACGCGCCGCTGGAGATCGGCTGGCGCGGCGCGGGCGATCAGGTGCCGGCCTGGACCGACGCGGAGCAGCTCGCATTCGAGAAGGAGGCCCTCGGCCTGTACCTCAGCGGACATCCGATCGACCGCTTCGCCGGCGAGCTCGAGGCCGGCGGGGTGCGGCGGATCGAGGAGCTCGGCGAGGCGGCGGCGTCCGTGGCGGTCGCCGGCATCATCGCCAACCGCCGCCTGCTGACGACCCGCAAGGGCAGTCCGATGGCCGTGATCACGCTCGAGGATCGCGGCGGCAACCTGGAAGCGGTGGTGTTTCCGGACGCGTACGGCAAGTGTGCGTCCCTGCTCGAACCCAACAGCCTGATCGTCGCCCGCGGGCGCCTCGAGAAGGACGAGGAGACGGCGCGCCTGATCGTCTCCGAGATTCAACCGCTCGCCGCGCTGGCCGCCGGGCCGGGCAGCAGCCTGGAGGTGCGGCTGGAGGCGCCGCCGCTCGATCGTCCGACGCTCGAGGCGCTCGCCGAGGTCTTCGGCCGCCATCGGGGCGACGATCCCGTCTCGCTGCGCATCGAGCTGCGCCGGCGCAGCCGGCCCCTCCGGCTCCTGGCCACCCTGCCGCAGACCCGCGTGCGCTTCTCGGACACGCTGGTGGACGAGGTCGAGCGCGTCTGCGGCAAGGGAGCGGTCGTGTGGGTGTGATGCATCCCGCGACCGTCTGGGAGCACCTGCCGTGCGACGACGACCACGCGCGGGTTCTGACGCGCGAGCTCGGCGTCCACCCGGTCGTCGCCAGGCTGCTGGTGCTGCGCGGCTTCGCCGCCGCCGACGAGGCCAGCGACTTTCTCAATCCGTCGCTCGATCAGCTCCACGACCCGTTCCTGCTCACGGATCTGCGGGCCGGGGTGGACCGTCTGCTGGCCGCCATCGCGCGGCGGGAACGGATTGCGGTGCACGGCGACTACGACGTGGACGGCATCACGTCGACGGTCATCCTGCGCCGCATGATCGAGATGCTGCACGGCGAGGTCGTGCACTTCATCCCCGAACGGCTCCGTGACGGATACGGACTGCAGCCCGAGGCGATCGAGCTGCTGCACGGCATGGGCGTGCGTGTCGTGGTGACCGTCGACTGCGGGATACGGAGCCGGGAAGCCGGGCGGCGGGCCAGGGAGCTGGGCGTCGATCTCGTGATCACCGACCACCACGAGCCGGAACGCGAGCTGCCGCCGGCGCTGGCGGTGATCAACCCCCGCCGCCACGACTGCGCCTATCCCGACAAGGACCTCGCCGGGGTGGGCGTGGCCCTCAAGGTGGTCCACGGGCTGTGCGCCAGGAGCGGCCGGCTGCGCTGGCTGCCCGGCTTCCTCAAGCTGGCGGCCATCGGCACCGTTGCCGATGTCGTGCCGCTGCGCGGCGAGAACCGGGTCATCGCGCGGCTGGGGCTGGAGCAACTGACCCGCGGCCCGCACACGGCAGGTCTCCAAGCGCTGCTCGACGTGACCGGCCTGACGGCGAAGAAGATCGGCAGCCACGAAGTCGGCTTCGTGCTGGCGCCGCGCGTCAACGCGGCCGGACGCATGAACACGCCGGATCTGGCGACCCGTCTGCTGCTGGCCGCGGAGCCCGGCATGACCGGCGAGGCCAGGCGGCTGGCCGAGCGCCTCGACGCCGAGAACACGAAACGGCGGGAGGAGGAGGCGGAGGTCTTTCGCGACGCCCGCGGGCGCATCGCGAGGGATCCGACCATCGCCGCGCAGAACGCCCTGGTCGTGTGGGCGGAAGGCTGGCATCGCGGGGTAATCGGGATCGTGGCGTCGAAGCTCGTCGACGAGTTCCACCGGCCCGTCGTCGTCGTGTCGGTCGACGGCGAGACCGCGTACGGCTCGGGACGCAGCATCCGCGGATTCGATCTGCTCGCCGGACTGGAACATTGCGCCGACCTCTTCGACCGCTTCGGCGGTCACCGTCAGGCCGCCGGCCTGACGCTGCCGGCGGCCCGGCTCCCGGAGCTTCGGACGCGGCTGGCCGCCTACGCCAACGAACGGCTCGCCCCGCACGATCTCGTGCCGCACCTGGCGATCGATGCGCGGCTGCCGCTGACCGACATCAACGCGCGGCTGCTGGCGGGACTCGCCGCGCTCGAGCCGTTCGGCGCCGGCAACCGGCGCCCGGTCTTCCATGCCGGCGCGGTCGAGGTCGTCGACGGCCCCCGCATCATCAAGAACCGGCACATCAGCCTGACGGTGCGCCAGGGCGGCGCGCGCTTCCGCGGCATGGCCTGGCGGGCGGCCGACCGCCAGGCGTTCGTCCGCGAGCGCTCCGCCGCCCTGGATCTCGCGTTCTCCCTGACCGAGAACACCTTCCGCGGGAACACCTGCATCGAGCTCTCCGTGGCTGATATAAAGTGATTCATGGCCATCTGGCGGCGCGCGGTCCGTCTCGCGCTCCTGTTGTTCGTGGCGGGACTCGGCACGGCCGTGCTGCTCGGTCTCCGCGAACGCGCCGTGCCCGCCGGCGGTCTCGTCATCGAGCGCACCGACCCGCGTGCCGTCATCCAGACGCGGGGCAGCCGCATCGTGCAGGCCGACTCGCTCGGCGACAACTTCAACGTGGTTGCCGGCCGCCAGTTGACGTACCCCGACGGGGCGGTGCGCCTGCTCGACGGCGTCGAGGTGGAGGTCGGCGCCAGGAACGACCGCGAGGGGTTCGTCCTGCGCGGCGCGGAAGCGGCGATCGACGGTGACCGGGCCGCGGTGCTGCTGTCCGGCGGCGTGCGGCTCACCGCCGGCAGCGGGCTGGAGGCCCGCAGCGAGCAGGCGTCCTACACGCGCGCGGACGGGGTCGTGCGCATGCCTGCCGCAGCGTCGTTCGTGCGCGACGGGTTGCGCGCGTCGGGGCGGCAGGCCGCGTACGAGCAGGCAGCCGACCGGCTGCGGCTGCGCGGCGACGCCGTCGTTGCGCTGGCGCGCGAAGCCCCCATGCGCATCGCGGCGGCAACCGCGCTGATCGCGCAGACCGACGGCTACATGGCGTTCGACGGCGGGGTCGCCATCGACGCGGGCCGCCTGCAGATGGCGGCGTCCCGGGCGCGCGCCGATTTCACCGGAGAGATGGCGTCGCTCGAGTCGCTCCGACTCCGCGACGGCGCGCAGATTCTGGGCGGCGATCGTGACCCCGGGCGGCTGCGCGCGATGACGGCCGCCGACATCCGGCTGCGCTACGCCGGTGCCGACCGCGGGCTCGAGCAGGCCGCCCTGACCGGGAACGCCAGGCTCGCCCTGTTCGGGGCCGGCGACCGCGGAACGACGATCGCCGCCCGATCGATGGACGTCGAATTCGCGCCCGACGGCGGCGGCGTCAGCTCGCTGGCCGCGCGCGGGGGCGTCGTCCTCGACGTTGACGGCGGCGGAGCCGGACCACCGCAGCGGATCAGCGCGGACGCGCTGCGCGGCGCGAGCGGGGCGGGCGGCAGCCTCGAGCAGGTGCGATTCGACGGCGCGGTCGAATACCGGGAGGGCAGCCGGACCGCTTCCGGCGAGCGGATCGGCCGCGCCGACCATCTGGAGACGGCCTTCACCGCCGGCCTGTCGTCCCTGGCGGGCGCCACCTTTCGAGGCCGGGTCGCGTTCGAGGACGGCGAGGTGCGCGGCTTCGGTCATGAAGCCCGTTACCGGATGGCGGACAGCACCATCGACCTGACCGGCGTCGACGTGTCGGGCCAGGCGCCAAGGGTCGTCGACGGGCGGGGCTCGGTGCAGGCCGAGACGATTCGCCTCGCGTTCGACGGACCGCGGATCGCCGCCGGAGGCAGCGTCGAGAGCGTGCTGCGGCCTGCCGCCGAGGTCGCGGCGGGTGACGTGCGGCAACCGGGCCTGCTCGACGGCGCCCAACCGGTGCTCGTCGTCGCCGACGAGCTCGCGTACGACGGCCGCACACGGATCGGCACCTACGCCGGCGGCGCGCGGCTGTGGCAGGACGAGACGCAGTTCGAGGGTGACACCATCGTGCTCGACGAGGCCGTGGGGGACCTCCGCATCGAGGGCGCCGCCCGGACCCGCATTCCGCTCATGCGAGTGGACGCCGAGGACGGGTCGCGGCGGAAGTCGCTCTCGACGGGGCGCGGCGCCGTCATGCACTACGAGAACGCCGCGCAGCGCGTGACCTACACGACGGACGCCGGCCTGCAGCTCCCGCGGGGCGCGGTGACGGCGGACGGGATCCAGGTGCACCTGCGGGCGGAAGACAACGCGCTCGACCGCGTGACGGCCGCGGGCAACGTCACCTTCGCGTCTCCCGGCCGGCGCGTGGCCGGTGACACGCTCGTCTACCACGATGCCGACGGCCGCTACGAGATGGCGGGCCGCCCCGTGCGGATGATCGAGAAGTTCGACGCGGAGTGCCGCGAAACGACCGGGCGCACCCTCACGTTCTTTCGTGCGACGGATGATGTTGCCGTGGACGGGCGGGCCGGCGGGGTGCGCACGGCGACGGCCAGCGGGGAGTGCCCGGAGTCGATCAGGTGAATGACGACGCTCCGGACCGCCAATCTCACCAAGTCCTACGGCGGCCGCACGGTCGTGCGGGGCGTCAGCCTCGCCGTCGACGCCGGTGAGATCGTCGGCCTGCTGGGCCCCAACGGCGCGGGGAAGACGACCACCTTCTACATGGTGGTCGGCCTCACCGCGCCCGACGCCGGGCGCGTGATGCTTGCCGGGCAGGACGTCACCAACGACCCGATGTACGTGCGCGCGCGCAAGGGCATCGGCTACCTGCCCCAGGAACCTTCGATCTTCAGGGGCCTGACCGTCGAGCAGAACGTGCTCGCGATCCTCGAAACCCTCAACCTCAGCCGCGCCAGCCGGCGGGCTCGTGCCGATCAATTGCTGAACGAGCTGAAGCTCGCCTCGCTCGCCAGGTCGCCCGCGCACACGCTGTCCGGAGGCGAGCGGCGGCGGGTCGAGATCACCCGCGCCCTCGTGATCTCTCCCGTGTTCATCCTGCTCGACGAGCCGTTCGCCGGCATCGATCCGATAGCGGTGACCGACATCCAGTCGATCATCTTCCACCTCAAGGCCCGCGGCATCGGCGTCCTCATCACCGATCACAACGTCCGGGAGACGTTGCGCATTACCGATCGGGCGTACATCGTGCATGATGGGGCGGTGTTTCGCAGCGGCACGCCCGATGAGCTGGCGGCCGACGACGACGTCAAGCGGATCTATCTGGGCACCGATTTTCGTCTGGACTAGGCGTTTGGACTAAGATGGAAGTGCAGTTGCTGTCTCGCCCCGTTTCGTGATGGTTATCCAGCAGAAACTTCAGACCCGGCTCTCCCAGCGCCTGATTCTCACACCGTCGCTGCAGCAGGCGATCAAGCTGCTGCCGATGACGACCATCGAGTTGACGGACATGCTGAATCAGGAGGTCGTCGAAAACCCCCTGCTCGAGGAGATCTCCGCGGAGGAGATGCAGCAGGCCGACGCCCAGGCCCAGGTGGAGAAGGCCGATCCGGATCCGGAGCCGCCCACCGAGAAGCAGGACACCTGGGATGACGCGGACTTCGAGTACTTCTTCGGCGACTATCTCGACGACGGCTATCGCCGGCGGGCGCCGAGCGAGGTCAAGGAGCTGCCGCCGATCGAGAACACGCTCTCGACCTCGTCCTCGCTGGCCGATCACCTCATGTGGCAGTTGTCCGTGCGGACGGACGACGAGCTGCTGCGGGAGATCGGCGTCGCCGTCATCGGCAACCTGGACGAGGACGGCTACCTCGTCGCGTCAATCGAGGAGATTGCCGCGATGGGAAGCTGGCCGGAGACCGAGGTCGAGCGCATGCTGGCGCTCGTTCAGGGATTCGACCCGGTCGGCGTGGCCGCGCGGGATCTGCAGGAATGCCTGCTGCTGCAGATCCGCCACCTGGGCTTCGAAGGGACCCGCAGCGAGACCATCGTCCGCGAGCATCTCCATCTGCTGCAGAACAACCAGATCCCCGAGCTCGCGCGGCAGCTCGGCATCACGATCGAGGAGCTCAAGCAGCACGTCGAGATCATCCGCCGTCTCGACCCGAAGCCCGGCACGCGCCACAACCCGTCGCAGTCGCAGTACGTGACGCCCGACGTGTACGTGATCAAGGTGGACGATCAATACGTGGCGAGGCTCAACGACGACGGGTTGCCGCAGCTGCGGATCAGCCCCGTCTACCGCCGGCTGCTGGACAAGAACAGCCAGAACTCGGCCGAGACGCGATCGTACGTGAAGGAGAAGTTCCGGTCGGCGCTCTGGCTCATCAAGTCCGTCGATCAGCGGCAGAAGACCATTCTCAAGGTCGCCACCAGCATCATCGCCTTTCAGCGCGAGTTCATCGACCACGGGATCGAGCGTCTCCGGCCGCTGGTGCTGCGCGACGTGGCCAACGACATCGGCATGCACGAGTCCACGGTCAGCCGCGTGGTGAACAACAAGTACATGCACACGCCGCAGGGCGTGTTCGAGATGAAGTACTTCTTCCACAGCGGCATCCACAGCTCGTACGGCGAGAGCGTGTCGTCGGTCACGATCAAGCAGCGGATCAGGAAGATCGTCGACGCCGAGGATGTGCGCAAGCCGCTGAGCGACTCGCGCATCGTCGCGATGCTCCAGGACGAGGGACTCATCCTGGCTCGCCGCACGATTGCGAAGTACCGTGAAGACCTGAAGATTCCGACCTCGAGCAAGCGCAAGGTACTGTACTGAGACTCATCGCCGCCCGCATCATGAAGAGCACCGTCACCGGCCGTCACGTCGAGATCACTACCGAGATCCGTGGGATCATCACTCAGAAGCTGGCGCGGCTCGAGCGCCTCCTCCACGACAACGCCGTGTCGATTCAGTTCGTGCTGACCCGCACGCGGGGCAGGTGCGGCGCCGAGGTCGTCCTGCACGTGCGGGGCGATCACATGCTGCATGGAGAAGACGAAGGCGGACAGTGGGAGCAGGCCATCGGCGGTGCGATCGACAAGGTCCACCAGCAGGCTCACACCCTGAAGAGTCGATGGGAGACGCGCCACCGGAACAACGCGCGCTGACCGCGGGTCCGGCGCGGTTCGTCGTTCTGACCGGGCTCTCCGGAGCAGGGAAGTCCCAGGCCATCAACGCGCTCGAGGATCTCGGCTACTTCTGCGTCGACAATCTGCCGACGTCCCTGCTGCCAACGCTCGCGCGGTTCGCGGAGAGCGACGGTGCCCGCGTCACGCCGACCGCCGTGGTCGTCGACATGCGGGACCCCGCCTTCCTGGACGAGTTCCCGAGGGCCCTGGCCAGCCTGCGCCGAAGACAGTCACTCGGAACGCTCCTCATCTTCCTCGAAGCCGACGACAACGCCCTGGTCCAGCGCTTCTCGGAAACGCGGCGCCCGCATCCCCTGGCGGCCGACCAGACCGTGCTCGAAGGCATCAGGAAGGAGCGAACGGCGCTCGCCCGGGTCAAGCAGATGGCCGATACGGTGTTCGACACATCGCAGCTCAACGTCCACGAGCTGCGGCGTGCGTTCAGGGATCTCCCGCGGGTCGGTCAGGACAAGCCGCTGGTGGTCACCGTGCTGAGCTTCGGGTACAAGCACGGAATCCCCCTGGAAGCCGACCTGATGTTCGACGCGCGCTGCCTGCCGAACCCGCATTTCGTGCCGGCGCTGCGGCCGCTGACCGGTCGCGACCGCGCCGTGCGGGACTATCTCGGGGCCGCCGAGGCGACCGGCCTCTTCATCGACAAGACGGCCCACCTGCTGCGCTTCCTGATCCCGCAGTACGCGGCGGAGGGCAAGAGCTACCTCACGGTCGCGGTCGGCTGCACGGGCGGGCGTCACCGGTCCGTGATGGTCGCCGAGGCGTTCCGGCAGCGCCTGGCCGGCCTCGACGGCGTGCGTCTGAGGCTCGAGCACCGCGATGCGTTCTCGGAATGAGGAGAGCGATACATGCCGCACGAGAGCGATGCAGTCCGTGTCGAGAAGCCCTGGGGCTACGAGCTGCACTGGGCCAGGACGGAGCGGTACGTCGGCAAGGTCATTCACGTGGAGGCCGGCCACGCCCTGAGCCTGCAGTACCACAACCGCAAGGATGAGACCCTCCTGCTGTGGAGCGGCCGGCTGCTGTTCGAGCTGCGCCAGGGAAACGAGTCGCGGACGTGGGAAATGGGGCCGCGCGAACGTATCCACATCGCACCCGGCACGATCCACCGGATGACAGCGCTCGAGGACTGCGACGTCATCGAGGTCTCGACGCCCGAGCTCGACGACATCGTCCGGCTCGAGGACCGCTACGGCCGCGCTCCGGAAGGAATAGATCTCAGAACGGGATGTCGTCCTCGGTGAGCTCGGGGCTCTCGTCCGGCGCCGGCCGGCTCCGGCCGGACGACTCCTCGGCTCCCTGCGCCCTGGGCGCCGCACGCGGGTAGTCCTGGTCGTCGCGCGCGCCTCCGCCTTCGCCTCGTCCTCCAAGCAGGACCACGCGGTCGGCCCGCACGTCGGTGGAGTAGCGCTTGTTGCCGTCGCGATCGTCCCACTGCCGCGTCCGCAGCGAGCCCTCGACGTAGATCTGGCGGCCCTTGCGGAGATACTCGTGGAGCGTCTCCGCCTGCTTGGCCCAGACATCGACGCTGTGCCACTCCGTGCGCTCCTGGCGCTGGCCGCTGTTGCGGTCGGTCCACGTCTCCGTCGTGGCGATGCGGAGATGCGCGACGGCCGTACCGCCCGACGTATAGCGCAACTCGGCGTCGCGGCCCAGGTTCCCGACCAGAATGACCTTGTTCACGCTCCCCATATCGGTACGGCCTCGGATTACTGCTGATTCAACCGGTCGAGCGCCTGCTGGGCAAGCGTCGCCATGGTGCTGTCCGGGTAGTTCGTCACCACGTGCTCGAAAGCTTCCCGCGCGCGGTCGCCGTACCCGAGATGATCGAGTGCGAGACCGCGCTTGTACGACGCGTCGGGCACGATATCGCCGTCGGCGTAGTTGTTCAGGACCTCGTCGAAGGCCTCCACGGCGTCCTGGAACGCGCCGTCCGCGTAGTACGTCTGGCCGATGTAGAACTGTGCGTCGTCCGCCAGCTCCGAACGCGGGTAGGTCCTGATGTAGGCCTCGAAGCCCTGGATGGAGAGCGCCCACTGGCCGTTGGTGTAGTCGGCCCACGCGGTGTCGTACATCCGTTGCGGCGACATGCCCGGATTCAACGGCGGCGCGGCGGCGGCGGCGGGCGGCGCGCCCTCGAACGGCAGTCCGGTCGCCGGATCCGCCGCGAACTGCGTCAGGGCAGGGGAGAGCGGCGGGATGGCAACCCGCAAGGCCTCGATCTCCTGCGACAGCGAGGAAATCCGCACGTTCGTGTCGTCGAAACGTTCACGCAGGATGCGCACGCCGTTGGTGACCGTGTTGATGGACAACTGCTGGTCCGCGAACGCCCGCCGCGTGGCATCGGTCTGACTGTCGATCTTCTCCGAGATTTGCCGCAGGGCGTCGTTGAGCGACGCGATCGCCAGTTGCAGGCGGGCCGTCTGCTCCTGCAGCATGCGGACGTCGGCCATGACCTGCTGGTGTTCCCGGTCCGCGCCGAGTGCGCCGGCCGGCGCGGCCAGCAGGGCCGCGGCGCAAAGCAGTGCCGTCAGGTGATTACGCGCCATGGAAGCTCCTGTGGATAGAGGGATTCAACCAGCATACCGCAACGACAGCCGCCCGCAGGTCACCTGTCGCTGATCACGAGATGCGCGCGCCGATTCTCGGCCCAGGCACGCTCGTCGCGGCCGGGGGCGAACGGAAACTCCTTGCCGTAGCTCACCGTCCGCAACCGGTCTCCCTGCAGGCCGAGCTCGACGAGGTACTGCCTCGCGGCCAGGGCGCGTCGCTCGCCCAGCGCGAGGTTGTATTCCGCCGTGCCGCGCTCGTCGCAATGGCCCTCGATCGTGATGATCCAGGTCGGGTTGTCGCGCAGCACGTCCGCGTTGTCTTCCAGCACCCGGCGCCCCGTGCCGTCGAGGTCGGAGCTGTCGTAGGCGAAGAACACCGGCCTCAGGGGCGACTCGCGATTGAGCTGCTCGAGATCTCGCGACACGATGTCGACGTCCGCCTCGATCGGGGGGACGATGGGGA
>CAZMWA010000113.1:0-11483 GCA_964569405.1 uncultured Vicinamibacteraceae bacterium
ATATCGACCAGACGCTACGACACCGATGGGAGGCAACTGACCGAACGAACGTCGCTACGCTCCGATGAGCGCGATCCACTTCACCGAAATCCGTGATCCACTTCCCCGGAATCGGTGATCCACTTCAGCGAAATCCGCACGTGGGCGCGCGACGGCCTGGACACGAGCGACCTGGTCCAGGACGCCCTGCGCGGGACGCTCGCCCGGATCACGACCCTGCGGTCGGCACACGCCGCCGCACTGCGCAGTTATCTGCGGCGCGCCGTCGAGAATCAGATCAGCGACCACCGGCGCCGCGCGTTGCTGCGGTTGAACAGCGGCGGGGCCCCGAGCGATCCGATCCGACTCTCCCAGGAGGCGGCGCCCCAATTCCAGCAGCTGATGGACGAGCAGAACTGGGCGCGGTACCTGGAGGGTCTCAGGCACCTGACGCCCCGCCACCGGCGCCTGGTCGTCGGCCGCGTGGAGTTCGGTTACAGCTATCGGCAACTCGCCCTGATCGAGCGGTTGTCCACGCCGGACGCGGCGCGCATGGCATTCCGGCGGGCGTTGGCGCGGCTCAGCATCGTCATGCCGGATGCGTGACGCAGACCCTGCCGTCGATGACGCCCCGTAGCCCGGGGCGCATGCGCGTGCAGGTCCGGTCGATTGCCCCGGCTGGCGGCTCCGCGGCAGCAGTACGCTTTCTCTCCCCCAAATCGTTCGGTTTCTGCAGTCCATCCGTCTCTTGTTGTGTCGCTGACGGCGTTCGTTGACGAAGGCGAGGCCCCGGGGCATGGACGATGCGCTTCCATCGGTCGGCATGACGATACGGTTCCTGGCCGTGTGCAACCGCTACGGCTCGAGGAGGGTGGCGGTGGCGATCGTCGCCGACGGTCGGCGCCAGGGCCTGCGGGAATTGCCCGACGGCAACGATTGGGTGACGTGGAACTGGGCGGAGCTCGGGGCGGCGGTCGACTATCTCGAGAAGCGGCTCCGGTGATCCGGCGTCTCGGGGGGCGCTGACGGGGCCGGGCCCGGTCGCCGGCACCGTTCGCGGGGAGGGTCCCGAGCAGACTCTGCGGGCGGCGGACCGGGATTCGGGATGGAACGGAGCGACGGCTTGCCGGTTGACGCTGAGCGTCGTGACGATCTCGTCGTCGACGTGGCCGATGCGCTGTCTCTCAACCAGCGGGTCCAGTGGGAGCAGTGCGAGAGGCGCGCCACGCCGGCCAATCGCCGGGCGCTCGACAACCTGCGCTGCCTCGCCCGGGCGCTCACGGGCGAGGCAGCCGCGGGCGAAGCAGCGCCCACGGACGATGCCCGCGGGCGTGCCGGCGCCGTCTGGCGCCGCCCGGCGCAGGCCCTCGTCGCCGTCGCCGGCGTGGAGGTGGCCGCGACGCTGCTGCTGCTCCCCTGGGCGTGGGGGGACTACCATCGCGTGCACGGCGATCTGGCCGTCTACGAGGCGACCAAGCTGGCCGGTCACACCGCCGCCGCCGTTCTGCTCCTGGCCGCCGGTCGCCACGACCTGCGCACCCGGCCGCTCGGGTTCTACTGCCTACTGAAGGCCACGCTGGCGCCGCTGCACATGCTGCCGGCGTTCTTCCTGGAGTTGCCGCCGCCGGAGCAGTTCTCGGCCTTTGCCCAGGCGCTGCCCGCGTCGAGCCGGCTCGTCCTCTACCTGTACGTCCCCTCGTACCTGTTCGCGCCGGCGTTCCTCTGGGCGTTCGCCGGGGAGTGTCCGCAACTTCATCGTCGGGGCCGCTTCGACGAGCTCGCGCGCCGGATGGTGCCGGCGAGCGTGGCGATCGGCTTCGCGATGTGGGCCGGCACGCCGGCGACGGTGCAGCTCGCGCGGGCGGGCTACGCGGTGCCGGTTCCCCTGCTGTTCGATGTGTCGGTTGCCGTGCTCGACGTGCTGGCGCTCGCGGCCGCCGTGGTCATCGCGCTGCGGGCGCACGCCGCGCCTCCCGAGGAAGCGCGGCGCGTCGTCGTGTTTGGCGCCGGGTTCCTGATGTACGCAGGCGTGGCGGCGGCGTACGACGTCGCCGAAGTGTTCTCGCCCGGCATCTGGGTGGCCAATTACCGGTGGTCGCCGACAGTGCTGCTGATGGAGCTGATGCGCTTCCCGGGCATGGTGCTGCTCTGGTACTCGGTGCTTGCGGTGCGTGTGCCGCACCTGCGCGAGGTGGTGCGGGCGCGCTACCGGCAGGTACTGGCGCGGCCCGGCCTGCTGGGGGGAGCCGCCGCCGCCCCGGCCGTGGGCCTGGGCTGGCTGGCGTTGAGCCGTCCGGAGCGCACCGTGGGCGCGCTTCTGGCCGACCCGTTTGCGCAGTCGCTGGCGGCCGCGGCCGGCGTCCTGCTGCTGCTGGCCGTGGGTCGCGAGCAGATCGGGCGGCGTCTCGACTCCTGGACCCATCCCGAGGCAACGGACCAGCGTCGCGCCCTGGCGGCCGCCGCAGCGGCATTGGTGCAGGCGGCGAGCATCCGGACGGTGCACCGGGTGGTGACCCGCACGGTCAAGCGCGGCTGCGGATCGCCCGCGGTCCTCCTGGCGGTTGCCGACCCGGAGCGGGATGCCCGGGCGTTCCGCGCGCCGGTCGCGGCAATCACACCGTTGGCGCGCACGTCGGCCATCGTGCACATCCTCGAGTCGGCCGGCGGGACGCTGCGCGTCCACCCCGGCGACCCGTCCTCCGTCTTCGGGCTCCTGCCGCGAGAGGAAGCTGCGTGGGTGGTCGAGACCGCGGCCGACGCCGTTGTCCCGGTGCCGGGTCCGGGCGGCGAGCTGATCGGCGCGCTCGTGGTCGGCCGCCGCTTCGACGACCGGCTCGTGCGCCCCGTCGACCATGCGTTCCTCGAAGGGCTCGGCGCCGCCGCGGGGCTGGCAGTCGGGCGCCTGCACGTTACGCACGCCGCGGGACGCGCTGCAGCCGACGCGCCGGCCGCGCTGGAGTGTCCGGACTGCGGCCTGGTGGCCGACGCGGGCGCTCCGCCGGGCTGCGGCTGCGGCTCGGCGTATGTCGAGACGGAGGTTCCGGTGCTTCTGGCGGGCAAGTTCCGACTTGCGCGGCGGCTGGGCGCCGGCGGGATGGGGGCAGTGTATCTGGCGCGCGACCTGCGGCTCGAGCGCAACGTCGCGGTCAAGACCCTGACGGGCATGTCGGTGCCGGGACTGACGAGCCTCAAGCCCGAGGCGTGGGCGATGGCGAAGGTCTCGCATCCGGCGGTCTCTCAGATCTATTGCGTCGAGTCCTGGCGGGGCCGCGCCTTTCTCGTCGTCGAGTACGCGGCCGGCGGCACGCTCGCGGATCGGCTTCTGCGCGGTCCGGTCCGGAGCGGGAGGCGGTCGCGATGGCCGCCACGCTGGCCGAGGCGCTGGCGGCGCTGCACGATGCCGGCTACGTGCATGGCGACGTCAAGCCGAGCAATATCGGGTTCACGGCCGGCGACTCGCCGAAGCTGCTCGACCTCGGCCTGGCGCGCGAGCCGAGCGATGGCGCCGTCGTGGGCGGCACGCGCCGCTACGCGTCGGCGGAGGTCCTCTCCGGCCGCCCGGCCGAGGAGGTCGACGACGTCTGGTCGCTGGCCGTCGTCCTGTACGAGATGATTACCGGCGAGCACCCGTTCCCCGCGGGCGGCGTCCACGAGGCCAAGTGGCGGTTCCGGCGCCGGCGTCCCGACCGCCGCGGCCGGCCGGCTGCGGCGACCCGGCCGACGCCGCCCGCCGCGGCCTTCGCGGCATCCGTGCTGTCGGCCCCCCGGCCGGCCCGGCCGGCGACCGCGCTGGCGTTCGCCGCGGCGCTGCGCGCCGTCTCGAGGGGCGACGGGTAGTTTCCCCGCCCGACCGTTCGGTTTCTACGCTTCATCCGTCCTGATCCTTACCAGGTGAATCCCTTCGGCGTCCGGGGGCCCAGGTGTGCACGCGGCAGAAGGCGAACGACGCGACCGCGCGGCGGCGGGCCGCTCCCTGCCCGCCGCCATCCGGGAAGCGGAACGTGCCGGCGCTCCGACGGAGTGATCATGCGCAAGGGCGTCTGGCTCGCATTGGCGGCCTGGCTCGCAGCAGGCCCGGCTTCCGCGCAGACGACGCTGGTCTCGAACACGAACGAGACCAGAAACACGATGGCGACGGACCGCGACACCAACGAGCACGGGTGGGGGCAGGTCATCACCTCTCAGAGCACCCGCGAGATCGGGCGCATCGACGTCTACTTCCGCGCGGCGACCGACGTGCGCGTGGATCTCAAGCTCTGCAAGTCGATAAACGTCCCGACGCGGGAAACCGCGCACAGCAACTTCGACTCGAGCGCGTCGAACTGCATCGCGTTCGGCTCGGCGCAGACGGTGACCGGGACCGGACGCGTCTCGTTCAGCGGCCGCGAGGAGGTCAACGCCGGGGCCCACGCCGTCATCATCGGCGTCGACAAGAGCGCGTCGATCGCGACGACGTCGAGCGGGGGAGAGACCGGCGAGCCGGGATGGACGCTCTGGAACTTCTTCTGGTTCCAGGGCGGGAGCGGCGGCTCCGGCGAGTGGCACCGGCAGGGCCAGGGGGTCGACGACCACGCGATCGTGCTGGGCGTCATCGAGTGGTCGGCGGCCGACAGGACAGCGACCGGCAAGCCGACGATCGCCGGGGACTTCCGCGTCGGCGGGCGGCTGACGGCCTCGGCGAGCGAGATCGTCGACCCGGACGGGATAACGACCAGGCCGCAGTTCCAGTACCAGTGGCTGCGCTACGAGGCGGACGGTTCCTTCTCGGACATCCTCGGCGACGTCATCGTGTCGGACCAGGCGGGCACGAACCCGAACGTCGTCGCCTACACGCTCACCGCGGCCGACGACGACAAGTGGATCGCCGTGTCGGTGACCTACACCGATGACGCGAACCACCAGACGAACATCGACAGCGAGCTGTACCCGCGCGGCGGGACCGTGGGCGGCGGGAGCATCCGGACCCCGGGCGACGAAACCGAAACGCCGGGGCAGGACGGGCAGCAGGGCGTCGACCAGCAGGACGACGATAGGCAGCCGCCGGGAACGACCGGAACGGGGACCGTCGGCGGCGGCGGGCGCGGGAGAACCGCGCCCCGCAACGAGGCCCCGACGGTGTCGGCGGCGTGCGAGCCGTGCAGCGTGCGGCCCGGCGCCGAGGTCGAGCTGCAGGCTGCAGCCGCGGATGCGGACGGCGACGAGCTGACGTACGCGTGGACGGCGCCCGGGGGCCGATTCGAGGGCGGCGCGGGCGAGGCGGCGACGCGCTGGACGGCGCCCGACGCGCCCGGGGCGGTGACCATCGTCGTCACGGTGTCAGACGGCCGCGACGGCTCGGCGTCGGCGGCGATCACGATCGAGGTGACGAACGACGCACCGATGTTCGAGGCCGCGAGCCTCGCCTTCGAGCTGCGCGAGAACGCCGACGGCAGCGCCGCACCGGTCGACATCGGCGCGGCCACGGCCAGCGACACCGACAGCGACGAGCTGACGTACGAACTCGCCTCGGGCGACGCGTCGCGCTTCGAGGTGGGCGCGCGCGACGGCGCGCTGCGCTACATCGGGCCTGGCGAGGACTTCGAGGCCGAGCCGAACCGCTACGAGCTGGCCGTGCGGGTGCGCGACCCCTACGGCGGCCTTGCGGAAGTCCGCGTGGCGGTGACAGTCGTCAACGTGAACGAGCTGCCCGAGGCGGAGGACGACCAGGCCGCCGCGGACGAGGACCAGGCCGTCTGGGTCGACGTGCTGCGGAACGACAGCGACCCGGACGGCGACGGCCTGCGGGTGGAGTCGGTATCCGAGCCGGCCCACGGGACGGCCGCGCTCACAAGGGGCGGGGTGCGCTACACCCCGCCGCCGAACTACCACGGCGCGGACCGCTTCACGTACGTCGTCGCGGACGGGAACGGCGGCACGGCCGAGGCCGCGGTCGAGGTGACGGTGACGGCCGAGGACGAGGGCGGGCTGACGGCCACGCAAACGTTCGCGGTAGGGGTAAGCGATCGGCTGGTGCGCGGGGTCGTGTCGGAGACGCTGGCCGGGCTCGCGCGGTCGCACCTGGCGAGCGCGCGGATGACGCTGGGCCGGCGGGTGACCGCGAATCCCGCGGAGCCGCCGCGCCTGACGGTGCTGGGGCGGGCGGTGCCGCTGGGCAAGGCGGCGGCCGGGGCGGCCGCCAAGCAGATGCTTGAGTTGAAATACGAGGGCCGCGTCGGGACTGGCGCCCTCGTAGACGCCCACGTCCAGCGCCGCGTCGGTGCCAAACCCGGCGGTGCCGTACACCGCGGCGAATTCGGCGGGAGACACGGGCTGCGGCGTGATCCGGATTTTCGTGTTGTTGTCCAGGAATTCGGCGTTCAGCAGCAACTCCGCTATCGGCCGGATGTCGGATTCGCCGGTCAGCAGTGCCCTGACCTGGTAGGTGGCGGAGGAAGAAGCCGTGGAAAAACTGACCTCGTTCTTCGGAGAAGTGGGCTGGTGGCCGGCAGGGAAGAGAACGAAATGCACGGTCTGCGCGCGGACAGGTGCGACGGACGTTGCGGCGAGCACCACGGCCGCGATGACCGCCGCGGGTGCGGGCAGGGTGCAATGGCGGACGACCCGGCTCCACGCCGGCCGTTGACCTTCAGCGCCGTACCGGGACGGCGGCGGCAGCGGACGCGCCGGGTGCCGGCGATCGCATACCCGTTCCTTCGACCGTGCATGAACCATGATGCGTCTCGTACAAGGCACACCTCCGGCGCAGCGCCGCCGCCGCCGCCGTACCTCGCTGCATGCTCCACCGGCATCTCGTCGGCCGGCAGATCCTCGTCAGGTCTGGCGGCGCGGCCCTCCAGGCCCGCAACTCGCCAACCGCGGTGCTAATGACGGATGACAGGCGGAAACCGAACGGTCGGGCGGAATAATCTGTCGACGAACACGCCCGGTTTCGCGGCAAGCCGGTGACCGACCGGGCGTCGACGGCTCAAGCAGGCTGGACACCTGGCGTGGAACCCGCCGAATGAGGACGAGCCGTGAAGGGACACTTTCGGCCGGCAGGCGATCCCGGCCGTGGGAGCTACTCGTCGAGGTGCACTTCCGCGATCGCTATCCCGTTCTGGCCGCCGCCAGCGTCATGGTTTTCCGGCGCGAGGCGCCGTTGCCAATGAGGCGCTCTCGGCCGCCTTCGTCCTTTCGGTCCGGCCCGGCCGGCACGCCGATGGCGACGGCCTGTATCTGTTCGTCCAGCCGACCGGAACCGAACGTCGTCAAAAACTGATCACCAGTGCGGTCCGGAAGATGACATCCAGCCCGGCCTTTCGAATCTGGCCGTTTCCGAATTCGAGCACGGCGCCGCCGTCCGCGACCGTTTCGAACAGCTCGTCCCCGCTGCCGGCCGCGCCGTCAGGGTCGATCAGCATCACGCGCGCGAGGATGGGGGCTTCCTCGAAGGCGGGCTGGTGCTCGTACAGATGCTGCAGGCTCACTCGCAGCGACAAGTGCCGGCTCATCGCCACGCCGAGCGCGTTGGTCACGTTCAGGGAGTAGTCGGAGGCCGCTCGGAGGTTGACGTTCAGCGCAAGGTCGCTGTCCAGCTCGAGGGAGGCGGCGAGCTGGTGGTGATAGTCGCCATCCAGACGAAAGCCTCCGAACCGGTCGTCCTTCGCGGCGTCCGGCGTGGTCTCGTCGCGAGCCGTGTAGCTGATTCCGTAGCCGGTGGAGAAGGACAGGTCCTCGGTGTCGGCCCATGTGTTGCCGACGCCGCTGAAGGTGACGTAGCGATTCCGGATGCCCGCGTCATCGTTGCGATCCCAACTGGTGCCGACGGTCCAGAAGAACCGTTCGCTGATGTTCAGTTCGAAGCGGCCCTCGACGAAGTACTGCTCGACGTCGGGCGGACCGTCCGTCGAGGCGGCGGATGTCTCGAAGCCGTCAGGCCGTTCGCCGGGCCGGAAGCGCAGGCCGGGCGCGACGACCAGGAATCGATCGCCGCTCGCCCGCGCGCGGATGCCGTCGATGCGCAGCCGCGCTCGCGCGCCTGTCCAGTTGCGGCGCAGCGTGTTCTTGAATCCGAACGTCTGCGTGTCGGCATTGCCCTGGGTTCGGACGACGCTCAGCTCCGTCGCGTTCGACCAGCCGATGTCTTCTCCATCGGGTGCCTGCGGATCGTCCTGGGGCCGGATGAAGGTAAGCTCCGTCGGGTCCGGCCGGGGAGCGTCGTCCGCATCGGGCTCCTGGGCGCCGACTCCGGCCGCCGTCATCCCCACCAGAAGCGCCGCCGTACGCCAATCGCTTCGCATTCGCACCTGCGTTCTCGACATTCGGCAATCGGTTGGAAGCTCGCGCCCCAGGCAGGGACCCTTCGGCTACCGAGTTCCTGGGACCGTCGCGGCATCCCCATGATCGACCGTACAGGAATTCGAGGGTCTCGGCTTCCCGGCGTGTTGACCACGTTGAGGATGAGCATGTGGTCCTGGTGGGAGCCCTCGGTCATGAACGAGTACTCCGGTTCGAGGGCCCAGCCGTTCGTGCCTGATCGAATCCGTCATGGTCAGCCTCTCTCGGGATGTCCGACGTCGATTCCCCGTTCTGCCGGGGAATGCGCGGTCGGCCGGGAAACCGGCTCACCGGCGGAGCGTGGGCGATCGGCAGTTGCCCGTAGAATTCAGTGCATGGACCCAGGCACAAGTTCGTCCGAAGGCGATACCCGCACAGTCGTCGTTGTCAGCGGCTCGAACCCGAAGGTTGCTCCGCGGAGCGCTCGCCGTTGGCGACTTGGCGCCGCAGGCCTTCTCGCGGCTGGGGCGTTGCCAGTCCTGGCAAGTCCGGCGCTTGCCCAGCCGGGCGGCTTCTACGTCGGTGTGCCCGCGGCGGTGGAGCGCCTGGACGTGCGCTACGACAAGGCCGTCGACAACACCGACTCGCGCAACATGTCGCCCAGCCGCGGCGAGGTGTATCGGGCCGAGGCGTCAGCCGCCGCGGCGACGGGCAGCGTGGGCTTCGCGGCCGGCTACAGCGTTCCCTTCGGCACGAGCGGCGTCTTTCTGAGCGGCGAGGTGGACGTGGCCCATGCCCGCGGCACGGTGGGGGGACGCCTGGAGGGCGCGGGGTTCTCCGCGGAGCGGACGCAGCTCGGAGAGAACTGGCCCGAGGACTGGACGTTCGAGACGCGGCGCAGCTACGGCTTCACGGTGCGGCTGGGCGCCGGCGTTCCGCCGGGGGCGGGCCTCAGCCTGTACGGTCTCGCCGGCCTGCGGCGCCTCGACGCGCGCTTCGGCGTGGACTACGTCGGGTGCTTCAGCTTCTCGCTGTGCACGGCGGAGCAGCTCGTCCCGGCGGCGGACAGCTACGACGAGAGCTTCACCGGGTGGACGGCCGGCGCCGGCGTGGAGCAGCGGCTGGGGCGCGGCGCGGCGCTGCGGGGCGAGCTCCACTACACCGGCTACGGCAGCACGGACCGGGTGATTCCGTACGACGATCTCGCCATCGAGGTGCCGATTGCGCTGGAAGCCTCCGGCGTGCGTGTCCAGGTGAGCCTGCTCTGGTACTTCTGAACCGCGGCACCGTGCGCTGCTGCTGGATGGCAGCGCGCGCTGCCATGCGGCACACCGCGCGGACCAGGGTCCGGCGTGCAGAGGAGACGGTGCGCTGGGATACCATGAGGACTGCCATGACGAGACGCGTCGGAATCGGCGTGGGACTGATCGTGCTGGCGGCCTGCCTCTGCGCCGGAGCGCTCCTCGCGCGCCTGCCCGCAGGGACGGTCGCGGCGCAGTCCGCCGCCGTGCCCACGTTTCGCGTCGACACGGCGTGGGCGTGGCCGCCGAGCCTGCCGGGCGGCCAGGTGGTGGGCGTCGTCTCCTCGGTGGCCGTCGACCGCCGCGACCACGTCTGGGTCCTGCACAGGGCCCGGCAGGTGTTGCCCGAGGTGCGGGAGCGGGCCGCGCCGCCGGTGCTGGAGTTCGATGCCGAGGGCAACTTCGTGCAGGGCTGGGGCGGCCCGGCGCCGGGCTACGACTGGCCGGACACCGAGCACGGGCTGTTCGTCGACCACGAGGACAACGTCTGGATCACCGGGCTCAACCCGTTGGAGCGGGCCTATACGGACCCGACGCAGCGCACGGACGACATGCTGCTCAAGCTCACCCGCGACGGGGCTTTGCTGGGGCAGTTCGGGGGGCGCGACCGGCATCCGCTGGCGCGCGGCGGGAACGCCGACACCGCCGGCGTGCACCTGGCGACGGAGGCCGTCGTCCATCCGGCGACGGGCGAGGTGATCGTCGCCGACGGCTACGCGAACCGCCGCGTGCTGGTGCTCGACGCGCGGACGCTGGCCTTCAAGCGGATGTGGGGCGCGTTCGGGGCGCAGCCGCCGCCCGAGCTGGGTCGGGACGCCACCGCGAACCGCCTGGGGATGATCCTGACCGACGACCCGGCCGGGCCGGGCCAGTTCAACAGCGTGCACGGCGTGAAGGTGTCGAACGACGGCCTGGTCTACGTGGCCGACCGCAACTACCGCCGCATTCAGGTGTTCCGGCTCGACGGCACCTACCTGACGCAGACGTTCGTCAATCCCGACGGAGCGGACTTCATGACGGTCTGCGCCCTGGCCTTCTCGCCCGATCCCGAGCAGCGGTTCATCTACGTCGGCGACTACGGCAACTCGCACATCGCGGTGGTCGACCGGCAGACGCTGGCGACCGTCGCCTCGTTCGGCGAGCGCGGCGGGGAGCCGGGGAACTTCCGCGGCCTGCACGCGCTGGCCGTCGACTCGCGCGGCAACCTCTACACGGCGGAGACGCAGCCGCGCCCGGTCGGCTCGCGCGTGCAGCGCTTCATCTACACGGGACTGTCGCCGGTGCCGGCCCGGTAACGCCCGCGCCGGCGCCATCAGACGGCGCCCGGACGGCGCGGCTTCATTCCTACCGGAAGTAGCGGTGGCTCATGTCGGCGGCAAACATGGCATTCCACACCAGTTCGCGGGTCGTCATGACTCGCTCTCCAACAGAGACACGGTACTGTACGCTTGCTCCGACCGGCAATCGAGGAGGCAGTCAGATGAGGCAGCGGATGGTGGGCTCGATCGCGGCGGCCGCGGTGCTGGCGGCGGGCGCCTGGACGACGGCCGCCGGGCAGGAGGCGCCGGCGACGCCGTGGGGCGACCCGGACCTGCAGGGGGTCTGGGAGTACTGGACGTTCACGCCGCTCGAGCGGCCCGCCGAGTTGGCCGGACGCGACGTGCTGACGGCGGAAGAGGCGGCGGCCATCGGCCAGCGGCTCAGCGACGAGGCCGTGGGACGCGACGACACGCGGCCTGCCGAAGGCCAGACCGGCGGCTACAACCAGTCGTTCTGGACGGAGCGGTCGCGCCCCACCGCGCTGACCCAGCCGTCGCTGCTCGTCGACCCGCCCGACGGGCGGATTCCGCCGCTGACGCAGGGCGAGCGGCGGCGCGCCGCAGCGCACCGGGCCGCGGGCCAGCGGCCGGTTCGCCTGCGCGCGACGGGGATCGGCGCCGCCGGTCC
>CAZMWA010000114.1:0-23176 GCA_964569405.1 uncultured Vicinamibacteraceae bacterium
GGCATGGTCTCTCGCCTGTCTCGCTCCGCGGGGGGCCGTCCGGCTCCACCGCGATTGGCTCCTCGTCGAACGCCGACCGATCCTCGCGCAAGCGCCACGAGGTCATCGTCCCCGGCCGCCCGTCCTCGACCGCCACGATCACGTAGGCGAACGCGGGCCACGCGTGGTCCAGATCGTACTGCGACGGACGGGCGGGGTGGTCCGGATGCGAGTGATAGAACCCCAGCAGCTCCGCGCCCAGCTCGCTCGCGCGGCGCTCGGCCGCCAGATAGTCGGACGGCCGGACCCGAAACCGCCGCCGGGAGCTCTCCTCGGCGACGTTGGGCAGGGCCAGCGCCTCGAGCACCTGCCGGCCGCGGCCGATGAGCGCCCCGCAGCACTCGTGGGGGTACGTCTCGCGGCCGTGCTGCCGAATGCCGCTGTCGGCCGCGGCCCGCAGCGTGAGCGTCGGCTGCGCCATGGCCTACGCACCCGAGTCGGTGGCGAACCCCTTCTCGCGCCAGGCCAGCGTGCCCCCCGTGATGCTGCGGACGTTGCGATAGCCCAGCGACTTGAGAAACAGCAGGCCCGAGAGCGAGGCGTTCCCGCGCTGGCAGACGCTGAGAATCGGCGCGTCGCGATCCGCCGGCAGCGCCGAACGATCGGCGCCGAGCTCGGCGAGCGGCATGCTGACGGCGCCGGGAATGTGCGCCTCCAGGTACTGCTCCCGCGGCCGCACGTCCATGACGAACGGCTTGCCGTTCTGCAACTGCGCGTGCGCGGCCTCGACATCGACCGTCAGGTCGGCGTTGCCGCGCACGTTCTCCCGCATCGCCTCGAGCAGCGGGTCGCGGCCCGCCGGCCTGGCCGGCCGCGCCGCGAGCCCCGGCAGATGCTTGACCACCGACGACGCGTACTTGAAGGCGTTGTCGGGGAAGATCACGACCGCGACGTTGCCGGGCACATCCGGCACGAGCTCGAAGGCGCCCTGCAGGGCCATGGCCGAGCTGGGTCCGGCGACGATGCTCTCCTCCCGGTTCAGGCGCAGGCAGAGGTCGAAGGCCGCCTGGTTCTGCACCTCGACCAGCCCGTCGTACTCGTCGGGGAAGAACAGCTTCGTCTGCTGCAACTGGCGGAGACTGCGGACCCCCGGAATGTCGTGGCCCTCGGCCGGATGCACGCCGAGCACCTGGATCGCGGGGCGCTGGCCCTTGAGGAAGCGCCCCGTCCCCGTGATGGTGCCGCAGGTGCCGAGACCGGCCACGAAGTGTGTCACCCGGCCCTCGGTCTGGCGCCAGATCTCCGGGCCCGTCGTCTTGTAGTGCGCCTCCGGGTTCGCCTCGTTGGCGTACTGGTTCAGCATGTGGAAGTCGGGCCGGTCGGCAATCTCCAGCGCCCTGGCGATGGCGCCCTCGGGCGCCCCCGGCGCCGGGCACAGCGTGTCCTCGAGCTCCATGACGTCCGCGCCGAAGAAGCGCAGCATGGTGCGCTTCTCGAGCGGGATCTCGCTCGACAGCGGCGTGGTGAGCGTGTAGCCCCTCGCGTTCGCGATCATGGCCAGCGCCATGCCGGTGTTGCCGGAGGTCGGCTCCACCAGCTTCTGGTCCGCCTGCACGGTGCGGCGCGCCTCGCCGTCGTCGACGAGGTTGGCGGCCACGCGGTCCTTGACGGCGCCGAACGGGTTGTACCACTCGAGCTTGGCGTACACCTGCGTGTCGCGGAACGGCGTCACGTGGTTGAGGCGCACCAGCGGGGTGGGGTTGTCGGCGCTGGACAGCAGGCCGAGAATGGAATCGTAGACGCGCCGCCCATGATCGTCCATGCTTTCATCATCCTATCGCAATCCGCCGACTGCTTCTTGGCATCACGACATATCCGTCTTGACATCACGATGTAACAGACCTAGCATCGCGCGCATGAGAACGACGCTGACCCTCGACGAAGACGTTGCCGCCAGGCTGCGCGAGGAAACGCGACGGCGGAACACGAGCTTCAAGGACACCGTGAATGCCTGTCTGCGACGGGGACTCGAGGCGCCTTCGGAGGCGGATCTTGCAACGCCCTTCCGCGTGGAGCCGCGGCGTCTGGGCCTGCGGGCCGGCGTCTCCCTCGACGACATCGGGGGCCTTGTCGATCTCCTCGACGGACCGACCCGGAGATGACGCTCGTCGACGCGAACGTCCTGCTCTACGCCTACGACGCCGAGAGCCCCCGTCACGCCTCGGCGCGAGGCTGGCTCGACGCCGAGCTGTCGTCCGGCCGTCCGGTGCGGTTCGCCCTGGTCACGTTGCTGGCGTTCGTACGGATTGCCTCGGATCGGCGCGTCTTCGAGCGCCCGCTGGCTCCGTCGGAGGCTTGTGCCCTCATCGAATCGTGGTTGAACCAGCCCAACGTGCAGATGTTGCGGCCCGGTGCCCGCACGTGGCGGCTCCTGGCACGCCTGTGCGAAAGCGGTCAGGCCCAGGGCGGGCTCGTCATGGACGCGCACCTTGCGGCGCTGGCTGCGGAACACGGCGCCTCCATCGCCACGACCGACCGCGACTTCACCCGCTTTCCCGATGTCGCGGTTCTGAATCCGGTCGACGACGGGTCCGAACAGCCACAGAAGCGCTGACCATCGCCGGCCCCGCGCGGCGGGGCGCTGACGCTAGATCGAGGCGACTATTCTCTCCGGGAACCAGATGATGACCGACAGCGACAGAACGCAGTCCGACACCGCCGGCGCCCTTGCCGGCCTCACCGTGCTCGACCTGACGCGCGTCCTCGCCGGCCCCTACTGCACGATGATGCTGGCCGACATGGGCGCGCGCGTGATCAAGGTGGAGCGGCCCGGCAAGGGCGACGACACCCGCGGCTGGGGGCCGCCGTTTCAGCAGGGCGAGAGCGCGTACTTCCTCAGCGTCAACCGCAACAAGGAGAGCGTGACGCTGGACATGAAGCACCCCGACGGCCGGCGCGTGCTCGACCGGTTGATCGCGCGGGCCGACGTCCTGGTGCAGAATTTCCGGCCCGGCACGCTCGACCGGATGGGCCTCGGGTACGCCGACCTCGCGCGGCAGCGCCCCGACCTCGTCTATTGCTCGATCTCCGCGTTCGGACAGAACGGTCCGCGCCGCAACGAGCCCGGCTACGACGCGGTGATGCAGGGCGAAGGCGGGCTCATGAGCATCACCGGGCCGCCGGACGGGCCAGCGTACCGTCTCGGCGTGGCCATCGTGGACATCGTCTCCGGCATGTTCTCGGCCTACGGCATCGCCGTCGCGCTCCTGGCGCGCGAGCGCACCGGGCGCGGGCAGCACATCGACGTCGGCATGCTCGACTCCGTCGCCGCGGTGCTGACGTATCAGGCCGGGACCTACTTCGCCACCGGCGAGGCGCCCGGCCGGCTCGGCAACCGGCATCCGTCGATCACGCCGTACGAATCGCTGGAGGCCGCTGACGGCGAGCTGGTCGTCGCCGTCGGGAACGATCAGCTCTGGCGCACGTTCTGCGGCGTGCTCGAAATGGACGACCTGGCCGACGACCCCCGCTTCCGCACGAACAAGGATCGCGTGAACGCGCGGGCGGCGCTCAAGCAGGTGCTCGTCGAGCGGCTGCGGACGCGGCCAGCCGCCGACTGGCTGACCCGGCTGAAGGCCGCCGGCATTCCGTGCGGCGCCGTGCGCGACCTCGAGCAGGTGTTCACGGACCCGCAGATCCTCGAGCGGGCCATGGTGGTCGCGCTCGACCACCCGATTGCCGGCGCCATCCGCCAGCTCGGCGTGCCGGTCAAGCTCGGCGGGACGCCGGGCGCCGTGCGCACGCCCCCGCCCACCCTGGGCCAGCACACCGACGCCATCCTGCGCGACGACCTCGGCTTCGACGCGGCCGAGATCGCCCGGCTGCACGCCGCCGGGGCGGTCTGACACGGCCGCTCCGACGCGGCGTGGCTTCTCGTCATGCGGCGCACTAAACTTGAACAAGTAAATATATAATTCAATAATATGTATTATACTTGAATAAATGGAGGTGCCCGTGGCGAATTGGGAGACGCGGTGCTGGGAGAGCGACCCCGCCGGGTTGACACGGCGAGATCGACGGCCGTGCGACTACGCGGTCTATCTGCCCGATCTGCTAGCTGGCCGCCGGTTCGTCCTGGACGGCGACGTCGCCGCCGACATCGCCGACGCCGAGGCCGCGCTCGTCGCGCTCGACGCCCCGGCGGCCTCCCTCGCCGGTACAGAGGCTGTCGCCCGCCTCCTGCTCCGAGCCGAGTCCATCGGCTCGTCCCGCATCGAAGGCCTGGAGGTCGGCGGCCGGAGGCTGCTCCGCGCCGTCGCGGCGCGCCAGCGCGGCGAAGCCGCCCAGGATGCAACGGCGTCAGCGGTACTCGGCAACGTCGATGCCATGGTCTGGGGCGTGGAGGACATCGAGCCCGCCGGGGCGATTACCCTCCAGACCTTGCTGGAGGCGCATCGACGCCTGCTGGCCGCGTCGTGCCCGGAGCGGCATGGCGGCCGCATCCGCACCGTACAGAACTGGACAGGGGGCGGCAGCTTCCACCCCGGCGCCGCCGACTTCGTGCCGCCGCCCCCCGAGCTCGTGCCCACGCTGCTGGACGACCTGCTTGCCTTCTGCAACGACGACTCGCTCCCGGCGCTGGCCCAGGCGGCGATCGCGTACGCACAGTTCGAGACGATTCACCCGTTCGTGGACGGCAATGGGCGCACCGGACGCGTGTTGGTCCACCTGGTGCTGCGGCGGCGCGGGCTCGGGCTGCGCGTTCTGCCTCCGGTGTCGCTCATCCTGGCGACCTGGCGGCGGGACTACGCCGGCGGCCTGACCGGCACGCGCCACGTGGGCTCGCCGGACTCCGCCGAGGCCCACGCCGGCGCCAATCGCTGGATTGCGCTCTTCGCCTCGGCGTGCCGCCACGCCGCGGACGACGCCGCCCGCTTCGAGGCTCAGGTGCGCGCCCTGCAATCGTCCTGGGTCGCACGAGCCGGCCGCCCCCGCCGCGATTCGGCAGCGTACCTGCTGATCGAGGCGTTGCCGGCCTCGCCGATGCTCACAACCTCCACCGCGGCCGCCCTAATCGACCGATCGTTCCAGGCGGCAAGCCAGGCGATAGACCGCCTCGTGGGCGCCGGTGTGCTCGCGCAAGTCAACGCGGGCCAGCGCAACCGCACCTTCGAGGTGCCCGAGCTCATCGAGGCATTCACTGCCCTGGAGCAGGGGCTCACGCCCCCCGGCGGGAACACGCGTGTCTCACAATGACGGTCGGCTGAATGCCGCCGCCAACTCACATGCGCCAGGGCGCCGTGCGGATAGACTGATGTCATGCCGATTGTCACTCGAGCCGCCTGGCGCACGCGCGCTCTTCTGCTTGCCTGCCTGCTGATCGCCGCGCCGGGGGCGCAGGCCGAGGACTGGCCCGAGTTCCGCGGCAAGGGCCGGCTCGGCGTCTGGCGCGAGACCGGCATCCTGGAGCGGTTTCCGGACGACGGGCTGAACGTCGCGTGGCGGACGCCGATCAACCGCGGCTACTCGGGACCCGCGGTGGCGGACGGCCGCGTGTTCGTCAGCGACTTCGCGCGGACGAGTGGGCTGGCTGGCATCGAGCGCGCCGTCTGCCTCGACGAGCGGACCGGCGAGATCCTGTGGACGCACGAATGGGAGGCGAACTACGCCGGCATCTCGTGGGACGAGGGACCGCGCGCCACGCCCACCGTGGACGGCGACCGGGTGTACGTGCAGGGCGCGGCGGGCACGCTGGTGGCGCTCGACGTCGAGACGGGCGAGCCGCTCTGGTCCCGGCACTACCGCGAGGAATACGGCGCCGACATGCCCATCTTCGGCTTCAGCAGCTCTCCGCTGGTGGACGGCGAGCGCCTGATCGTGCTGGCCGGCGGCGTGCCGGACGCCAAGGTCGTGGCCTTCGACAAGCGGACGGGCAAGGAGATCTGGCGGGCGCTCTCCTCCGAGGAATCGAGTCCGGGCGTGGGTCAGCCGGTCATCATCGAGGCGAGCGGTGTCCGGCAGCTCATCGTCTGGCACCCCGTCGCGCTCTCCTCGCTGGACCCGGAGACCGGCGAGGTGTTCTGGGAGCAGCCATTCCGGGTCGACTTCGACATGACCGTGGCCGTCCCCGTGCAGTACGGCCGCGAGCTGTTCGTGACGACCTTCTACAACGGCCCGCTGATGATGACCCTGGACGCCGACCGGCCGGACGCCGCGGTGCGCTGGAAGGGCGACAGCAACAGCGAGATCCTGACCCAGGGGCTGCATTCCGTGCTCGCCACGCCGGTCATCATCGACGGCTACATCTATGGCGTCGGCAGCTACGGCCAGTTGCGCTGCCTCGACGCAGCAACCGGCGAACGCATCTGGGAAACGCAGGCCGTGACGGTGGAACGCGCGCGGTGGGCGAGCGCCTTCATCGTGCGCCACGAGGATCGCTTCTTCATCAACAACGACCGCGGCGACCTGATCATCGCGCGGCTGACGCCGGCGGGCTACGAGGAGATCAGCCGGACGCACCTGATCGCGCCGACCTCCGAGCCCGGCAACCGGCGCGAGCTGGAAACCGTCAACTGGTCGCACCCCGCGTACGCCAACCGGCGCATCTACGCCCGCAACGACGAGGAGATCATCGCCGCGTCGCTGGCGGCGCCGTAGCCACGGCACGCGGCACGGCGCGCCGTCATGGCGCCGGTTCCTCCATTCCCGCCGCCGCTGTATGATCGCCAATCTGCCGCATGCAGGCGAGAGCGGGCCGTACCTGTCCACCTCGGTTCTTTCCTGAACAGCGGCGAGGAGCCAAGTCAGATGCCGACCGAGCAACAGTGGGACGAGTACTTCGAGAGCGTGCGGCTGTATCTCGCCACCGGCAAACTCGACGGCGACGAAATTGAATACAAGCTCGAGATCGGCCGGAAACTGGCACTTGCACGTCGTGCGCTCCTGGCCGGGCGAACAGATTGGTTTGACCTCCTCCGACCGGCACTATCCAGAAAGTTCCACCCGATAGACTGGAGAGATGCCGACCTCCTCAAGAAGTGGCTGAACCTCGACCGGGAGGTTGGGCGCGAGGTACTCAGGACGGTTTGGTCCGACGGGGACTTGAACCCGGGCGCCATTCGGGCGTTCTCCGAGCGATTTCCGTCCGACGCGGGGCCGGGCGGGACAGGAACCCGCCTGAGGACCATCTCGGTACTCCTCATGGCTCTTGGCCCGGACCGCTATCCACCGTACATGGCGACGCGTTTCCAGTCGTCTTTCCGGCGACTGGACTATGGTGGGCCGCCCGCTGATGCCGACGAGGAAACTACCTACTGGCACGCGCTGGCTTTTCTAGACGAGATCGTAGAGAGAGCAAGAAAGCGAGGGCTCGCCAGGCCGGCAAACCGCCTCGAAGCCCAGTCGATCGTTTACGTGATGCACTCGTTGCCCGACATTGGCCGGAATGGTGGAGACAAACCACCTCCGCAACCAGGCGACACGTTGGAAACGTTCGCCGAGGACCTCTACCTCCCGGTCGACTTCCTTCGGAACATCGAGACGCTGCTCCGGGAGAAGAAGCAGGTCATCTTCCAGGGACCGCCCGGCACCGGGAAGACGTTCGTCGGGCAGAGCCTGGCTCGGCGTCTTGCAGGCAGCGAGCAGCGCTACCGGCTCGTTCAGTTCCACCCGTCCTATTCGTACGAGGACTTCGTGCGGGGCTACCGCCCGACTCTACTCGGGAACGGGCAACCGGGCTTTGAGTTGAAGGACGGGCCGTTCATGCAAATTGCCAGGCATGCGGCTGATGACCCGGACGGAAAGTACTTCCTGATCATCGACGAGATCAACCGCGGGAACCTCGCCAAGGTGTTCGGGGAGCTGTACTTTCTGCTGGAGTATCGCGAAACACCGATGAACCTGATGTACCCGGATGGAGACGAGCGCCCGTTCACGATGCCGGCCAACCTGCACATCATCGGGACGATGAACACCGCCGACCGCTCCATCGCGCTGGTGGACCTCGCGCTGCGCCGACGGTTCGCGTTCGTGGACTTTGCTGTGAATAAGGAACCGGTCAAGGGTCTGCTCCGCCGCTGGCTGGAGGCGAACGACCTGGGCGAGATGGCATGGGTCGCGGACATGGTGGACCGCGCGAACGAGAAACTGGACAACCATCACGCCGCCATCGGTCCGAGCTACTTCATGCACAAGGGGCTCGACGAGGCCGCCGCCGAGCGTATCTGGAAGCACAACGTCCTGCCGTACGTAGAGGAACACCTGTACGGCGAGCCCGACAAGCTGGACGAGTTCGAAGTCGAAAAGCTCCGGTATCCGGACACGCAGAATAACAACCGAGAGTGAAAAACGAGGATACCGAACCGTAGTGGAAGTTCGAGATGGACGGGAACATCGATAACGCCCTGAACGAAGCTTTCGACGTCACGACACCCGGCCCGCGTGCCGCGTTGAGAGAGTTGGTCGCACGGGCACGCAGCCTCGGCGTGCCGATCCGGTCTAGCCCACACGGGTACATGAAGCACGTGTTCACGTTTGCACCACACGGACAGGCACGTCCAGCGATTGCAGTCCACAAAGGGTGGCTGACGGTTTACCAGGGCCCCCGCGCGAACGAGCAAAAGGTTCAGGCGGTCGATGACATCCCGCCCGACTTTTTCGAACAGCCCGGATATGCGCTGTCGGATGAGGCAGCAACGGTGCAACCCGGCCACCCGATGATGGAATTGGCCGATCGGCTGCACCTCCCGGTCGACTTCCTTCACAATATCGAAACACTCCTCCGGGAGAACAGGCAGGTTATCTTCCAGGGGCCGCCCGGCACCGGGAAGACGTTCGTCGCGCAGAACCTAGCTCGGCATCTTGCCGGTGGCGAGCGGCGCTACCGGCTAGTTCAGTTCCATCCGTCCTATTCGTACGAGGACTTCGTGCAGGGCTACCGCCCGACGCTGCTCAAGAACGGGCAACCGGGCTTCGAGCTGAAGGACGGGCCGTTCATGCAGATCGCCAGGCACGCGGCCGATGACGCGGATGGGAAGCACTTCCTGATCATAGACGAGATCAACCGCGGGAACGTTGCCAAGGTGTTCGGGGAGCTGTACTTCCTCCTGGAGTACCGCGAAACACCAATTGGCCTGATGTATCGGAAGGACGGCGACCCCCAGTTCACGATGCCCGGCAACCTGCACATCATCGGGACGATGAACACCGCGGACCGCTCCATCGCGCTGGTGGACCTCGCGCTGCGCCGGCGTTTCGCGTTCGTCAACTTTTCCGTGAACAAGGAACCGGTCAAGGGTCTGCTTCGCCGCTGGCTGGAGGCGAACGACCTGGGCGAGATGGCATGGGTCGCGGACGTCGTCGACCGCGCCAATGCGAACCTGGACGACCATCACGCGGCCATCGGGCCGAGCTATTTCATGCGCGGGAACCTCAACGAGGCTGCAGTCGAGCGCATCTGGAACCACAACGTTCTGCCGTACGTGGAGGAGCAGCTGCACGGACAGCGCGATCAATTGGGCAGGTTCGCGCTCGACGCGCTCCGCGGGGCGGGTGCCCCGGGCGACGGGGAGCCGGGCGGTGGCAGCACTGCGCACGATGCAGGCGGCGAAAGCGATGCGCGCGATTGACCTTCGAGAGTACGAGGAGAGCACGCCGCTCGGCCTCTCCGTGCCCGAGCGGGACGCGCTGTCTCAACGGAACCTGGGCCTTGCCATTACTCCGGTAGGCGGCACGGCGGATCGGTACACGCTGAAGTCGGGTGCCACCGTGGGGGCCGTGGAGATCGGCGACTTGTCGGTGCGCATCGCGCCCAAGATAGGCATTCGGCAGCTTCTGTCGCTGGCGTGCTACGCCATCGGGCAGATCAGGCTCCAGGCGCGCGAGTTCGACTCTCCCGAGCACGCCGCCCTGCCTGACGCCCTGGCCCTGGCGTTCGGCGCCGCCGCCCGCCGGGCGTTCGCGCGTGGGCTACTGCACGGCTACTGCACCGAGGAGGACGCGCTGCCGGCGGTGCGCGGGCGCATCCGGTTCGACGACCAGATCCGGCGCCGGTTCGCCGTCCCGCTGCCGGTCGAGGTTCGCTACGACGACTTCACGGCCGACATTCTCCTGAACCGCCTGGTGAAGGCCGCAGCGCACCGCCTCGGCCGGCTTGGGCTGCGTTCGCGAGAGGCGCGCAGCGGCGTCGCGTGGGTCGCGGAATCGCTGGGCGACGTGTCGCTCGCGGCTTTTCCGCGCGGCGCCGTGCCGGAGGTCGGGTTCGACCGCCTGAACGAGCACTACCGCACCGTCGCGACGCTCGCGCGCCTCGTCCTGCGGCACGGCGCGTTCGAGGCCGACCGCGGCCAGGTCCGCGCGTCCGGCTTCCTCATGGACATGAACCAGGTGTTCCAGGAATTCGTGACGGTTGCGCTGCGGGAAGCGCTCGGCGTTTCGGAGCGCGCGTTCGGGGAGCGCTCCATAGGCTCGCTCGACGACGAGGGGCGCGTGCCGCTGCAGCCCGACCTGACGTGGCGGGATGGTTCACGCTGGAGGTTCGTCGGCGACGTCAAGTACAAGCGGATCGACACCGGCGTGCCCAACGCCGACCTGTACCAGTTGCTCGCCTACGCGACCGCGCTGAATCTGGCAGGCGGCCTCCTCGTCTACGCGCAGGGCGAACCGGAACCCGCAACGCACACGGTGCGCCGTTCGGGCAAACGGCTGGAAGTCGTCGCTCTCGATCTGTCCGGCGATCTGGAGGGGGTCCTGGCAAGGATCGGAGACTTGGCCCAGCGCATCACGGGGTTGAGCCGCGCGGCGTAACCATGGTCGCCACGCCGCGACACGCCTACCGCTCGACGAATGGACCCAGCCGCTCCAGCACGATGGCGACGGCCTCGTCCTCGGTCAGCCCATCGATCGGCGCCTCGCGCACGACCTGCTCGTCGACCAGGACGCGGCGGCCCCAGGCGCGGCTGACGCGGCCGACGAGGGCGGGCGGATCGCGCGTCGTGTCGAGGGCGATCTCGATGAAGTCCTCGGCCGCCGCGTCTCTCGCCAACCGGACCGATCCGGCCGGCGTGAGCACGCGGAAGCCGTAGCCTTCGGCCTTGAGCACGGCAGCCACGGCCCTGCAGGCCGGCGCCACGACATCGGCCAGCACCGCGGCGCCGTCGCGCTCGGCTTCCGCGGCGCGCGCGCGGCGCGCCTCGGCGGCACGGCGGGCGGCCTGGATCGTCTGCAGCACGCGCTGCCGGACGTCGGCGGGGGCAACCATGAGCGTGGTCCCAGGCTCCAGACGACCTCACGCGCGCGACGGGGTGCCGACCTCGTAGATCCGCACCAGCTCGATCAGCTTGTAGCCCCGGGTCTGATACGGGGGCACGACACGCTCGGTGTGCAGGTACTGGATCATGCCCTCGTCCGCGTAGTCCGGCTCCCCCAGGTCTTCCGTGCCCGAGAGCTGCGACTCCAGCTGGTCCAGCGTCATGACCTTCTCGGCCACCGTGCGCCGCAGCGGCACGACCCCGAGCAGCCGCCGCTGCTCGCTGCGGCTCCGGGTGTGAAACCGCAGGTATATCTCGTTGCTGATGAAGTTGTACTCGACGTCCGCGCGGCTGGACGGCGCGTCCTCGACGCGCACGAACGCCACCGCCGGCTGGCTGGCGCACCAGTCGACGAGCCTGCGGGTGAAGTCGCCCTCACCCGACCAGTTGGAGGAATCCAGCTCCGCGGACATCGGCCCGTGCGATCCTACCGCGGCTCACTGCCGTTGGTCATCCGCGGGCCGCATCGACCGCGACGCGTGGGTGCTCGGCCTGACGTTCAGGTGGCGACCAGCCGCCACACCTGCGTCACGAGGAAGCAGACGGTGACGCCCACGGCGACCGGCAGCAGGGTGGCCAGCGTCGTCCATCCCGCGCTCCGCGTTTCCCGATAGATCGTGTAGATGGTCGTGGAGCACGGGTTGTGCAGCAGGCTGAACAGCATCAGGTTCACGCCGGTCAGCAGGGTCCAGCCGCCGGCGCGCAGCAGATCGGCCGTCGCGCCGATGTCGTCGAGCTCGAACATCACGCCCGCCCCTGCCCCGGCGCCGCCGGCGGTGAGCACGGTCAGCATCAGCACGGTGGGGATGACGATCTCGTTGGCCGGAATCGCCACCACGTAGGCGAGCAGGATGACGCCGTTGAGGCCGATGAGGAGCCCGAAGGGATCCAGCCACGCGACGCCGTGCGCCGCCAGGCTGGCGCCGCCCAGGTGGATGTTGGAGACGAGCCAGATCACCGCGCCGGCGGGCGCCGCGAAGACGACGGCCCGCCCCAGCACGATGAGCGTCCGATCGATGACCGACGTGTACAGCGTCTGCAGGATGCGCGGCGGGCGGTACGGCGGCAGCTCGAGGCTGAAACGCGTCGCCTCGCCGCGCAGCACGGTGCGGGACAGCAGCCACGAGGCGACGAACATCGTGATGATGCCGAGCACGGCAATCCCGACGACCGCGGCGGCCGAGACGACGCCCCCGAGGTGCACGGGCGCCAGGGCGCCGATGAAGATCGTGGCGATGAGGATCTGGGTCGGCCAGCGGCCGTTGCAGAGCGAGAAGTTGTTGGTGATGATGGCGATCAGACGCTCGCGCGGGCTGTCGATGACGCGCGCGGAGACGACGCCGGCCGCGTTGCAGCCGAACCCCATGCACATGGTGAGCGCCTGCTTGCCGTGCGCGCCGGCCGAGCGGAAGAGCGCGTCGAGGTTGAAGGCCACCCGGGGCAGATAGCCGAAGTCCTCCAGCAGGGTGAAGAGCGGGAAGAAGATGGCCATGGGGGGCAGCATGACGGCCACCACCCAGGCGGTCGCCAGGTACACGCCGTCGAAGAGGAAGCCGCCCAGCCACCAGGGCAGCCCGGCCGCGTCGCCGAGGCCCTTCAGCCAGGGGTGCACGGTGTCGAGGAGCAGCGCCGCCAGCATCCCGGAGGGGACGTTGGCGCCCTCGATCGTGATCCAGAAGACCGCCGCGAGGATCGCCAGCATCAGGGGAAACCCCAGCCAGCGGCTCGTGAGCAGCCGGTCGAGGGTCCGGTCGAAGTCGAAGCCCACCCGCTTGAGCCCGCGCATCTGCGTGCCGTCGGCCACCTCCTGGGCCGCGGCGTAGAGGCGCTCCGTGAGCGTGTCCTGGAAATCGGGGGGCAGATCCCACCGGCGGCGGCGAGCCGTGCGCAGGAGATGCTCCCGGGCGGCCTCGGGGACCGGCGGAGCGTCGGCCGCGTCGGGCGCCCCGCCGAGGTGCCCGAGCTCGCCGGAGCGCACCGCCTCGCCGACGGCGTCGTCGCCGGTCAGCAGGCGCAGCGCCACCCAGCGGGCGTTGGGCACCCGCGGAAACGCGCTCTCCACGACGCCGGTCACCTCGGCGACGGTGTCCTCGACGCGGTCGTCCAGGTGCGCCACCCGGCGGGGCGTGGTGGACGTCTCGCCGGTGGCGACACGGTAGGCCGCCGCGAGCAGGTCGTCGATGCCGACCTTCGAGCGCGCGACCCCGCTCACCACCGGCACGCCGAGCTGCTGCTCCAGACGCGCCGCGTCCACGGCGATGCCGTGGCGCCGGGCTTCGTCGACGAGGTTGAGATAGACGACGACGCGATCCGTGATGTCCAGTATCTGCAGGACGAGGTGCAGGTTGCGTTCCAGGCGCGTCGCGTCGACCACGACGACGGTCACGTCCGGGCGGCCGAACAGGATGAAGTCGCGCGCCACCTCCTCGTCCGCGCTCTCGGCCTGCAGCGAGTAGGTGCCGGGCAGGTCGACGACCTTCAGCCGCTGACTCTGGTAGCCGAACGCCCCCTCCGCCCGCACGATCGTCTTGCCCGGCCAGTTGCCGGTGTGCTGCCGGAGCCCGGTGAGCGCGTTGAAGACCGTGCTCTTGCCGACGTTCGGATTGCCGGCGAGCGCGACCAGGATGTCCCACTTGTCGGGGTTCAGCCCCAGCCGCAGCAGGCTGTCGGCGCGGTGCTGCGAGCAGCCGCCGCAGGCGCCCGCCGCCCCGCTCATCGGGCCGCCTCCGGGACTTCGCTCATGCGCTCCACGCGGATCCAGGCCGCCTGCTGGCGCCGCAGCGCGATGAGCGCGCCGCGAATCTGGTACGCCACCGGATCGCCGGTCGCACTCACCAGCTCGGGCGTGATGCGCGTGCCGCGGACCACGCCGAGGTCGAGCAGCCGGCGGCGTTGCGTGGCCTGGCAGGCGCGGGAGATCTCCACGACCCGCACCGTCTCCCCGGGCCGGGCGTCGCGGAGCGTCGTCCAGCTCGCCGCGGCGCGCTCGCCCGCCGGCAGCACACGGACGCTGACATTGCGCGCCGCCACGGCGTCGAGCGTCCACTCGCGCCCGCCGGCTCCCCGCACGCGAAGGCCGCGGTCGGCCCGCGCGACGACGTCGAGTCGCCCGCCGAGGACGAGCCCTTCCCCGAGCAGGGCGTCGTAGATCTCCCGCGGCTCGTCCTCCAGATGCACGATCTCGACCGTCCGGCCGGGTTCGACCGCCGTCAGCTCGATGCCGGGCGCCGGCGGGATCTCCCCCGAGGCGTCCGGGATGGGATCGCCGTGCGGGTCCCAGCTCGGATAGCCCAGCCGCAGCTCGAGCGCGTCGGTCTGCGCGGCGGAGAGGGCGTGCTCCATCCGCTCGGCCCGCTCGTGCCACTCCGCCGGCGGAATGCCCGTGCGGTCAGCCAGGTAGCGCTCCCAGAGCCGGTGCGTGCGCACGATGCGGATGGCCGACTGCGCCCCCTCGCTCGTCAGCACCGGTCCGTCCGGCGCCATCCGGACGAGCCCCAGCGCGGCGAGCCGGGAGAGCAGCGCGGCGGCCCGCGCGGTGGACACCTCCAGGCGACCTGCCAGGCTGTCGAGCGAGCACGCCTGACCGCTCTGCCGGCAGGTGAGCACGTGCTTCAGGGCATCCTCGAGCCGCACGCGCTCGCCCAGCCGCCAGAGGCGCAGCAGGCGGGGGAGCACACCGCGCTCGGGCCACAGCAGGGCGGCCGCGATCAGACCGAGCGCGGCGAAGACGAGGAGTGCGAAACGCGGATCGGGCATTCTCGACGCGCGGGCAGCCAGGCACGCGCACTTTGACGCATGACAATTGAAATTTTGATGACTCAAAATACTATAGCATAGGATTAGTCATGGCGCTCCCGTCCAGCACGGTCGAGAACTACCTGAAGGCCATCTATCAGGCCCAGTCCGCCCAGGGTGCCGAGCATCGTCTCGTGCCCATGGGGCGTCTGGCCGGCGCGCTCGGCGTGGTGCCGGGCACCGCGACCACCATGGTCAAGACGCTGGCCGAATCCGGGCTGGTCGACTACGAGCCGTATGCAGGCGTGCGCTTGACGCCCGCGGGCGAGAAGCTCGCCGCGCTCGTGCTCCGGCGCCACCGGCTGATCGAGCTGTTCCTCGTCAAGGTGCTCGGGATGAGCTGGGCGGAGGTGCACGACGAGGCCGAACGCTTGGAGCACGCCGCGTCGGACCGCCTCATCGATCGGATCGATGCGATGCTCGGACGCCCGGCCGCCGACCCGCACGGCGACCCGATTCCCGACTCGAGCGGCGCGATGGTGACGCCCGAGTACCAGACGCTGCTGACCTGCCCGCTCGGATCGCCGGTGGTCCTGACCCGCGTCACCGACCAGGACTCGGCGTTCCTGCGCTTCCTCGAGAGCAGCGGCCTCAAGCCCGGCCAGGCCATTCGGGTCGAGTCCCGCGACGCCGCGGCCGACCACGTCGTCGTCCGCGGCAAGCGCGAACGGCAGATCATGATCGGGATGCGGGCCGCCGCCAAGCTGCAGGTCGCCCCGCTCGAGCAGACGGCCTGAGAGTCCGGACGCCTTCCTCACAGCGAGTCGAGGAAGGCCATCAGGGCCGCCAGGTCGGGGGCGGACAGCCCGGGCAGCCGGTCCCTGGCCGCCCGCGCCTCGCCCGCATGGCGGACCACCGCCTCGAGAATGGTGGCCGCGCTGCCGTCGTGCAGCAGCGGCCGCCGGTGGCGCAGCCCCCAGAGCGCCGGCGTGCGGATCTCGTTCGGCATGGCCGCCGCCTGAGCGATGCCGTCGCCCGTCCCGACGTCGTGCAGCAGCAGGTCGGAGAAGAGCGGCACCGGGCGGCGGTCGAAGACGGGATTCAGGCTGGGACCGGTAGCCAGCGCCGGGACATGGCAGGCGGCGCAGCCGAGCGACTCGAAGACCTGCCGGCCGCGCGCGACCCGCCCCGTCACGTCGCCGCGGGCCGGCGGCGCGAGCAGCCTCATGAACGACTCGAAGTTGTCGATGCCCCGCCGGCCGGTCCCCGGCTCCGGCACGTCCTCGGGCTCGGGGAGCGGATCGCACAGGCGGAGCTGGCGCTCGGTCAGGTTGAACGTGAGCTCTTCCGGAAACAGGTCGTTCGTGATGCCCATCTCGTTCCGGTAGGCGTCGCCGCCGAACTCGAGCAGCGTCGCGATCTGGGCCTTCCAGCCGAACCGTCCCACGCGCAGCTCGCCGGTCGCCCGGTCGGTGACGAGCGCCGCCCGGCCGCTGACGCCGTCGCCGTCCACATCGTGCGGATCCTCGAGCCCGAGGATGTCCGCGTCCGGTATCGCTTCGACGAGGCCCGCGCCGAACAGCGGAATCGGCACGCGGCGCGCGATGACGTTCGCCTCGGCCGGAATCACCGACTGGCAGCCGTGCGTCGGTATCGAGAAGAGCTGGAACAGCGACCCGCGCACCGGGTCGAAGTCCCGGAAGGCGCCGTCGGCGTCGCGGATGCCGGCGCGGACGGTGGCGACCGGGGCGATGCCGCCGATGGCCGGCACGCTGTGGCAGGCGGCGCAGCTCGTCGCGTTGTAGGCCGGCCCGAGCCCCTCTTCCGCCGTCTCGACCTCCAGGAAGTCCTCCAGGCCGAGCCGGAACTCCTCGAACTCGGCCGGCGTGATGCCGGGCAGCGGGTCGCCCGGGGCCGCGGGATGCTGGCCGACGGCGCTGGCGGCGAACGCCGCCAGCGCCGTCAGAATCGCCGTGCGCCCCGCGGCCGCCGCGCGCGCGGGCGTTCTCATCGGTTGCCGTCGGGAGCGACGGCCACGATCTCGCCGCGCATGAAGTGGTGCCCGGCGCCGCACAGCCGTGAGCACTCGAAGCGGTAGCGTCCGGGCGCCAGCGCCTCGAACCGCACCACGGCCTCGCCCTGCCGCCGCTTGGGAACCGCCACGTTCACCTGCCGGCCGACGATGCGGAAGCCGTGCATGGTGTCGGCGCTGCGAATGCGCAGCTCGATCGGGACGCCGGCCGGCACCCGCATCTCGGACGGGGTGAACGAGAAGCGCTCGGCCACCACCGGCACCACCACCGGCTGCGGCTCGAGCCCGCGCGCACCGGTCAGTCCGGAGCCCGCGAGCGCGACCCCGGCCAGCACCGCACGCCACCCGGGACGCCTCAAAACCACCATCCCAGCCCCAGGTTCAGCGAGTCGGGCGCGTCGATCACCGCGCTCTGATTGCGCAGCACCGTGTAGTCGAGCTTCACGGCCACGTCGGGATCCGGGAAGTACGTCAGGCCGAACACCCATGCGTCGCGGTCGAACTCCCTGAGCGGCCGGAACCCGGCCGGCATGTCGAACTGCGTGTCGAAGTTCTCGTAGCGCAGAAAGGCGGCCAGCTCCCTCGGCGCCGGGTGCGGCAGGATGAAGTACGAGCCTTCCAGATAGAAGCCGCGGATCTCCTCGGCGACGTTCGGGCTGACGCCGGTGGTCCGCTGGACCGCCCGGTTCAACTGATCCATCCCGCCGAGAAAGCCGTGGGCGTACTGGCCGCGCGCCTCGAGCTCGCCGAGCCGGTAGCGGCCGTCGAACTCGACCAGCGTCAGGCTGGTGTCGAACCGCAACGTGTTGAAGCCGGTCTCACCGCTCCACACGCTGGCGCCGAGCACGAGGCCGGGCGTGCCGACGTACTCGATGCGGCCGGTGCCGGCGAGGCTCCGCGCGTTGGATTCGGCGCCCTTCTGCCGTCCGCCGCGCAGTCCCTCCTCGGCGCTGAACCCGAACGCGTCCAGCGTCGCCATCGCGTAGACGCGATACCGCACCCCCGGGCCCACCTCGCCGTGCACGCCCACGCCGGTGTCGAACCAGGTGGTCGGGATGATGACCGTGTCGACGAACGGCCGCTCGACGCCGTGGAAGACGGGCGGCTCGTGGCGCTCGTTGATGATGCCGACCGGTGCGAGCAGCATGCCGGCGCGCACGTTGAACCCGCGCGTGATGAGGAAATCGACGTACGCCTGCTCGAGCTCCAGCTCGCCGTCCGTCTCGTTCGAGACCACCGCGTGCTCGAGCTCGAGCTCGGCGACGAATCGAATGCGATCCGAGAAGCCGTGGGAGAAGAGCAGCACGAAGCGGTGGAAGTCGAGAACGGCGTCCTCGTTCTGCCGGTTGTTGTAGTGGAAGTCCATGTACCCGGAGATGGGCCCGGTCACCGGTTGGGACGACGTGTCGTCCGGGGGTGCGGGCGACTGGCCGCCGTACCGCAACGGCGACCGCGCCGGACCGTCCGCGTGCGACGGTGCCGGCGCCGTTCGGGCCCATTCCTGCAGTATGCTCCGGACGTTGCGGCGCAGCGTGTCGGCGGCGGCAGCGCCGACCGTGAGATACCTCGCCAGCGGGCCGTGCCAGCCCGGCGCCGCGCCGCGGTCCGCCGGCTCCGCGCTCGCGGCGGACGGGGCCAGGAGCGAGCACAGCACCAGCGCGAACAAGACGCGTTCGGCCGCGCGGGCTGCCGAAATTTGATGCACCGAAACCATTTATTTGACTCTAGCATCTTTGTCTTTTGAATGCTCAAAAATATAGGCCCGCGCCGCCGTCGCGCTCGACGCTCGCAAGGCGCGCACGGCGCGCCTCGGCGGGAGCGGCGCGGGGCGAAGGAGTCCCCGCAAGCGAACGCCGGGGTTCGGGGCAAAGCCCCGTCCGGTACCTGAGGGGCCACCAACACAATCGCCACCGTGGCCCCAAGGCGCGCACAGCGCGCCTCGGCGGGAGTGGCGCGGGGCTATGGGGTCCCCGCAAACGGACGCCGGGGACTTGGGGCGCAGCCCCATCTAAAATCAGATGGATGCCGCGTACGTCGCGAACGAGGTGGGCGTCTCCCACACCGTCACGCGTATGACCGGGAATCCTCGTTCGCGAACCTGATCGAAGATCACCTTCGCGATATGCTCCACCGTCGGATTGTGATCGACGACGAACACCGGCTCGCCCAGCCGGCGGAGCGGCTCGAGCAGCGGATCGTCCCGCCGCAGAATCATCTTGTGATCCAGCTCGCGGTCGATCCAGCCCTTGATGATGCGCTTGATGTCACCGAAGTCGCAGACCATGCCGCGCGGATCGAGCGACGCGGTGCGCACCTCGATCTCGGCGACCGCGTTGTGCCCGTGAGGATGCTGGCAGACGCCTTCGTACTCCAGCAGCCGGTGGCCGTAGCAGAAGTCGATCCGCTTCGTGACGGAGTACATGGGAGGTCGCTGACGTGAAGCAGGGGCGATGGTAGTCGAGCGCTCGAACGACGGTCAAGAACCGGTGGCGGCGGTCCTCTGCTCCGGCGGTCTCGACAGCGCCGTGCTGGTGGCGCGCGAGGCCACCGCCGGCGTCGTGCAGCCCCTCTACGTGAGCGGCGGCCTCGCGTGGGAGCAGTCGGAGCTGGCGGTCGTCGAGCGGCTGCTGGCCGCCCCGACCTTCGCGGCGGCCGTACGCCCGCTCGCGCGGCTCGCGGCGCCGCTGACGGACCTCTACCCGCCGTCGCACTGGGCGCTCCGCGGCACGCCCCCCGCGTACGGCACGCCCGACAGCGATGTCTACCTCGTGGGACGCAACGCGGTGCTGCTCTCCAAGGCGGCCGTCTACTGCGCGCTGCACGGCATCGCGCGCATCGCCGTCGGTCCGCTGGCCGGCAACCCCTTCCCGGACGCGACGGCCGAGTTCTTCGCGGCCATGGCGCGCGCCCTGTCGCTGGGTCTGGACCACCCGCTGGACATCGTGGCGCCCTTCGCGAGCCTGGGGAAGCCGGACGTCATCCTGCTGGGCGCGACGCTCGGCGTGCCGTGGGAGCTCACGGTGTCGTGCATGAATCCGGTGGAGACGGCCCACTGCGGTCGCTGCAGCAAGTGCCGCGAGCGGCTGCAGGCATTCGCCGCGGCCGGCCTTCACGACCCCGCGCCCTACGCCTTCCGGCCCGCCGACGTCGCGACCGGCCGCTGAAGGGCTCCCGCAGGCGGACGCCGGGGGTGCGGGGCGCAGCCCCTCCGAATGAAGCTACTCGGCGCGGGCGGCGGCTGCCTGGCGCTTGAGGTCCGCCAGCAGCGCGTCGAGGCGATGGAAGAGCGCCTTGCGGGGACGCCGGCCGCGCGGCGATCCGACGGCGTACTCGCAGAACAGCGGGAACGCGATGGTCGAGTCGCAGTAGGCCACGACCGTGTCGGGGAGCTGCCCGGGATTCACCTTGCCCCAGCTCACGGCCTCGGCCGGCGTGGCGCCCGACAGCCCGCCCCAGACCGCCTGATCGGTCGTCAACTGGATGAAGAACTCGTTGCCTCCCTTGGGGATGCCGTAGATCTCCCAGAGGGTGGGCTGGCCCTGGAGGTAGAAGTTCTTGGGCGAGCCGCCGCCGAGGATCACGCAGCCGTTCTTGTCGCCCGCGAGAATGATGGCGCATACCTCGTTGACGTCCCGGTTCGGGTCGACCATGCAGCGGCCGTCGTTGAGCAGCGCATGGTAGGCGAGGTTCATGCCTATCGAGCTGTCTCCGGGCGACGAGGTGTAGACGGGCACGCCGGCCGAGGCCGCCCTGGCCACCAGCGAGTGCTCGTCGCAGCCCGGGTTCCGCTCCAGCAGGTCGCGGCCGAGCCGGTAGTGCAGCTCGGCCGACGAGACCGGCGCGTCGAACGCCTGGCGCGAGAGGAAGTCGCGCAGGTAGGCGTCGGTCTCGAGCAGGACGTCCGCGGGGAACAGGACGTCGTAGATGCGGATGATCCCGTGCTCGTACAGCTCGACGTCGTCGAGGAACGGCGAGCCGCGGTGCAGCGTGAAGTTCAGGGCATGGTGGAGATCGTGGTACAGGTTGGCGCCGGTGCTGACGAGAAAGTCCACCAGCCCCCGGTCCATCAGCTCGATGACGCAGCCGCCGAGCCCGGCCGGCGTCAACGCCCCGGCCATGGTCAACCCGATCGTCGTGTCGTGCGCCGGATCGAGCATCCGGTCGGTGAAGACATGGCACGCCTCCGACAACCGCCCGGCGTTGAAGGCCTGGAATCCCTCGTCGACGAGCCGCCGCAGCTCCTGGCTGCCGCGCGGCCGGTAGTAGCGGATCGGCTTGCCGCCGAGGTAGGGCTGCTGGTCGGCGGTGGGAGCGCCTGGCCGGCGATGGGGCACGGCGGTCAGCCTGCTAGCCGTCCGCACGGCGGTCGGCGGGATCGATCCAGTCCGGCCGGCGGCCCCCGGCCGCGGCGAGGAGGAGCGCCACGCCAGTGGCGCCCAGGAGCCAACCGAGCCCATCGGACAAGCGCGACTCCCAGCCGAAGTCGAAGGCGCGCAGGCCGGCGCAGGCGGCGGTCAGGACGCCCCCGGCGAGAGCGGCGGCGCGGCGATCGAACGCCAGGCGCAGGACCAGGCCACGCACGCGGCGCAGCCCCGGAGCCGCGGGCCGCCTACATGCCGGTGACGTGGTATCCGGCATCGACCATCAGGACCTCGCCGGTCACGGCGCCGCTGCGCGGTCCCAGCAGGAACACCGCGGCGTCGGCGACCTCCGCGCTCTCGGCCGTCCTGCGCAGCGGCGCGCGCTCGCGATAGTGCTGGAGGATGTGGGTGAAGCCGGCGATGCCGGACGCGGCCAGCGTCTTGATCGGACCCGCGGAGATGGCGTTCGCGCGGATGTTGCGCGGGCCGAGATCGCTGGCGAGGTATCTGACCGAGGCCTCGAGCGCGGCCTTGGCCACGCCCATGACGTTGTAGTTCGGAAACACCCGGCCGCTGCCCAGGTAGGTGAGCGTCAGGATGCTCCCCCCGCCGCGCCGCTCCATCAGCGGTGCGGCGCCGCGGGCCAGCGCGATCAGCGAGTAGGCGCTGACATCGAGCGCCTGCCGGAAGTCGTCGCGGGTCGTCTCCACGAACGGCTCGGAGATCGCTTCCCGCGAGGCGAACGCAACGCCGTGCACGAGGAAGTCCAGGCCGCCGTGCTCGGCGTCGACCGCGCGGTAGAGCGCCTCGATCTCGTCGTCGCGGGTGACGTCGCACGCCTGCAGTTGGGCTGGCCGGCTCAGCGTGTCGGCCAGGGCACGCGTCTTCTCGCCGAACCGATCGTTGGCGTAGCTGAGCGTGAGGCGGGCCCCCGCCGCGTCGGCGGCCCGGGCGATCGACCAGGCGAGCGAGCGCCGGTTCGCCACCCCGACGACGAGCCCGTTGAGTCCGTCCAGATCGCCCATCCGCCTGCCGGGTGGCCGATCCTCAGCGGGAGCGGCCTTTTCCCCGGCGCGAGGAGGCGGACCGCGAGGTCGAATTGACGCGTTGCTGCCCGTCGCGCTCGTTGCGCCGGGCCGGGCGCGCCGTGTTGCCGTTGACCTGGTCGGGGTGTCCGCCGGCCCGGTCGGGGCGGACGCCGCGGGCTCTGAAGTTGCCGCGGCCCGTGCCCGACGCGCCGCCCCGCGGCTGCTGGTGCATCGTGAACACCGGCGGCTGCCGCGGCGTCGGCGGCACGCCCTCCTGCGGCTTCAGCGTCGCGCGGATCAGCGCCCGGCGTACGGACTCGCCGTCGCGGCGCCCGGCCGCCGCGTCGGCGACGGCCGGCTCATCGGAAGGGTCCACCGCGGGATCGACTTCACTCGGGCGGTCGTGCTCGCTCATAGGATCGACCCGTCCCCTGCGACGGAGCGGAGCTCCGTGACACGAGATTGAAGTGGGACTCGCTCACACCCACGCGAACTCGGCGCTGACGAACTTCCCGAAGGCCTGAGGCGGGAATGGGAACGTGAACTCGTAGAATTCATAACATAGCAGACCGCGTCGAGACGACGCAACCCGGAGGGTGCACGTCAGGATTGTGATCGGCCGAGGGGCTGTCCGAAGTGTGTGGGGTGGCATGGTATTCTTCTGACAGCCTGTTTCGCTGTCAGCATGAGGAGGATTCCATGTCGGCCATTGCAGACCTCGAGGAACTCGAAAAG
>CAZMWA010000115.1:0-7657 GCA_964569405.1 uncultured Vicinamibacteraceae bacterium
AGGATCCGCCGGTAGCGCTCGGCGATGGTATCGAGCGCCTCCTCCCACTCGACCCGTTCCCAGCGGTCCTCGCCCCGCCCGCCGGCGCGGCGCATGGGGTACTTGAGGCGATGCGGGCTGTAGAGCTGGCGGATGCGGGAGATGCCGCGGGCGCAGGCGACCCCGACTTCAACGTGCTCGCCTGCGCCCGCGGCATCTCCCGCATCCGCCAGCTCTACAGCCCGCACCGCCTCAAGTACCCCATGCGCCGGGCCGGGCGCCGTGGCGAGGACCGCTGGGAGCGGGTCGAGTGGGAGGAGGCGCTCGACACCATCGCCGAGCGCTACCGGCGGATTCTCGAGGAGGACGGCAACCAGGCGTTCCTCTCCTTCGGGGGCACCGGCAACTGGTCGACGCTCTCGACGGGCGTGCGCGGGCTCTACTCGGCCTTCTGGAACCGCTTCGGCGGCGCGACGCCGATCATCTCGCAGCTCTGCTGCGCCTCGGTCACCGAGGGCTACAACGCCGTCTTCGGCGGCGGCCGGTCCGAGTTCCGCGACGAGTGGGTCCACAGCCGCTTCTTCCTCGCCTGGGGCAACAACCCGGCTGTCTCCAACCAGGGCTACATGAAGAACCTCTTCCAGGCCCGGGAGGAGCACGGCGCCCGGCTGGTGACGATCGATCCGCGGCTGAGCGAGACGGCCGCCCTCTCGGATCAGTGGATCCAGGTCCGGCCGGGCACGGACGCCGCGCTCGCCCTGGGCATGGTCAGGGTGCTGCTCGACGAGGAGCTGTTCGACGACGACTACGTGCGCACCGTCACGAACGCCCCGTTCCTGGTGCGGCTCGGCGAGCGCGGCTACGACCTGCCGGCGGCGGCCGAGCGCTGGCCGGCGGGCGGCGATGCGCTGCCGGTGGACCTGCGGGAGCTGCAGCTCCTGACCAGCGGGGGCAGCGGCCCCGGGAGCTTCGTCGTCTGGGACGAGCGCGGCGGGCGCCCCGTCCCGGCCGACACGCCGGGGGTGCGGCCCGCCCTGCGGGGGAGCTACGAGATTGACGGCGTGCGCTGCCAGCCGGTCTTCGAGTGGCTGCGCGCCGTCGCGGCGCGCTACACGCCCGACGTCGTCGAGCGCATCACGGGCGCCCCGGCCCGGGTCGTGGCCCCGTTGACGCGGGAGTTCGCGGCCACGAAGCCGGCGGCCATCATCCAGAACATGGCCGGCGCGCAGCGCACCGACAACGGGACGCTGACGGTGGTCGGCCACCTGTACCTGGCCTCGCTCACCGGCAACGTCGGCGTGCTCGGCGGCGGCGTCAACGACAACGGCGGGTACCTCAGGCAGGGCGGGAACATCAACTACCCGGTGCCCGTCCAGCGCAACGAGCCCATCGCCGGCATTCCGGCCACCAAGCTCGGCGAGTACCTGGTCGAGCGCAAGCCGCACCCGATCCGTGCCATCCACGTCGCCGGCGCCGGCGTGCTGACGCAGTACCCGAACACGCGCAAGATCATCGCCGGGCTCGACAACATCGAGCTCATGGTCGTGCAGGACATCTTCATGACGACCACGGCGCGCTACGCCGACTTCGTCCTGCCCGTGACGACGCTCTTCGAGACCCGCAACCTGCTGGCCGGCATCCGCAGCCGCTACATCCAGCTCATGGAGCAGGCGATCGAGCCGCTGTTCGAATCGCGCTCCGACCGCTGGATCCTGACCGAGCTGGCCAAGCGGCTGGGCTTCGGCGACGACTTCGACAAGCCGGACGACGAGCTCCTGCGCCACGTGCTCGAGCCGACCGGGGTGACCCTCGAGCAGCTTGAGCAGGGCCCGGTCAATCCCATGCCGGATCCGTGGATTCCGTTCGCCGACAGGAAGTTCGGCACGCCGTCGGGCCGCATCGAGCTCTTCTCGCTGTACCTGCAGCGCAAGGGCTTCGCGCCCCTGCTCGAGTACCGGCACCCGGTGGAGGCCCCGTGGGTGGACGAGCGGCTGGCCGCGCGCTATCCGCTCCAGCTCATCAACCGCAAGAACCACAACCACGTCAACTCGAGCTTCCACCACCACGACTTCCTGACCGAGATCTGGGCCCGGCAGGTGCTGCAGATCCACCCCGACGACGCGCAGCCGCGCGGCATCGAGGACGGCGCGCGCATCCGCGTCTTCAACGACCGCGGCGAGATCGAGGCGATGGCGCAGGTGACGCGCGGCATCCTGCGCGGCGTGGTGAGCGTGACCACCGGCTGGGGCGCCGTGGACGAGAAGCAGAGCGCCAGCATCCTGAGCCCCGACAAGTACGAGCCCATCTCGCTGGGTCACACGCTGAACTCGTCGATGGTGGAGGTTGCGCCGGGAGACGCCGCATGAGCCAGCAAGTCGCGTTCTTCTTCGACGCCAACCGCTGCACGGGCTGCCGCACGTGCGAGGTGGCGTGCAAGGTCGAGAACGGGGTGGAGATGGGTCCGCGCTGGCGCAAGGTGCGCACGGTGGAGGGCGACGAGGACGGCGGGCCGTACATGTACCACGTCTCGATGTCGTGCAACCACTGCGAGGTGCCGGTCTGCGCCGAGGCCTGTCCGTCGGGCGCCATCACGAAGCGGCCCGACGGCATCGTCATCGTCGACCAGAGCAAGTGCATCGGCGCCCGTCTCTGCGCCTGGGCGTGCCCCTACGACGCGCCGCAGTTCAGTGCGGAGACCGGCAAGATGGAGAAGTGCAACTTCTGCTCGCACCGCATCGACGCCGGCACCGGAGGGCCCGCCTGCGCGGAGGCCTGCCCGACCAAGGCGCTGCAGTGGGGCACGCTCGACGAGGTGGCCGCGAAGCAGGGCGCCACGGATCAGTTCGGGCCGCTGCCCGACGCCGACATCACCAAGCCGGCGATACGCTTCATCCCGCTCAAGCTCGTCCGCGCCTGAACCGCGCCCGGCATGGAGACGCGCGACTGGTCGCTCGTCGTCTTCACGCTCCTGTCGCAGGCGGCGGTGGGCGCGTTCCTCACGCTGCTGGTCCTGCGGCGCCTGGCGGCGCGGCGCGGCGCCGCCGCGAGCGCCGGCGCCCTGTTCGTGCCGCTGCTGGCGGTGCTGATCGTGCTGTCGGCCGGGCTGTTCGCCGCGCTCTTCCACCTCTCCACGCCGCTGCAGGCCGCGCGCGCCGTCGTGAACTTCTCGTCCTCCTGGCTGAGCCGGGAGATCGTCTTCGGCAGCCTGTTCGCGGCCCTCCTGGCCGCGCTGGTGGTGCTGGAGCTGCGGGCGGCAGGCAGCCCGCGCGCCCGGCTCTGGCTGAGCGGCCTCGCCGCGCTCGCGGGCCTGACGTTTCTCTACAGCCAGACGGCCATCTACCTGCTGCCGGCCCAACCGGCGTGGAACAGCTTCGCGACGCCGGCCGCGTTCGGCGGCACGGCGCTGCTCCTGGGCATCCTCGGCATGGCCGCCGCGCTGGCGGCCGGCGGGCTTCCGCCGGCTCTCGACCCGGCGCCCCGGCACGGAGGCGGGTCGTGGACGACCGCACGCGGCCTGGCGCTGGCCGGCCTCGTCGTGCTCGCGGCCGAGCTGGTCGTGCCCCCGCTCCACCTGGCCGCGCTGGCCGCCGAGGGGTCGGCTGCCGCGGCGGCCAGCGCGCAGCGCCTGACCGGCGACTACGGCGGCATCCTCCTGCTGCGGCTGGCGCTGCTGGTTGTGGCCGCCGCCGCCCTGGCGGGGGTCGCGGGCAACCGTCTCCGGTCCGCCCGCCGGCAACCGACCGCCGCGCTCACGTACGTCTCGTTCACCGCGGCCCTCCTGGCGGAGCTGTGCGGCCGCTTCCTGTTCTACGCCATGCAGGTGAGGGTCGGCATTTGACCGCGGCGGCCCCCGCGGACGAAGAACCGATCGACCGCGCGGCGTGGCGGCAGCTCCAGCAGCCGCAGGCCGTCGCCTACCGCTTCCTCGGCCGCTGCTTCCACGCGCCGCCGGGCGCGGCGTGGCTGGCCGCGCTGGCGGAAGACCGCCTGTTCGAGGCCTGGCCGCTGCCGTCGGACGACGAGGAGACGGCCGCCGGGCTGACGCTGCTCGCGGCGTACTGCGAGCGCTGGGACCCGGCGCAGCTCGGCGCGCTCACGTGGGACTTCAACCGACTCTTCGTGGGACCCGGCGAGATGCTCGCCCCGCCCTGGGAATCGGTTCACCGCAGCAAGACGAAGCTCACCTTCCAGGAGTCGACCCTGCAGGTGCGGGCGTTGTACGAGGCGTTCGGCGTGCAGGCCCCCGCGCTCCACCGCGAGCCGGACGACCACCTCGCCCTCGAGCTGGACTTCCTGGCCGCGCTGTCGGAGCGGGCGGTCGAGGCCGCGCGCGGGGGTGACGGCGAGCAGCTCGAGCGGTGCCTGCAGGCCCAGCGCGACTTCCTGCGGGACCACCTGCTGGCGTGGGCGCCCGCCTGCCTCGCCCTCGTCGAGCGGCACGCCGAAACCGACTACTACCGCGGCGCGGCCCGGCTGGCGCGCGGCTCGCTGGCGGCCTCGGCGCGCCTCTGCGGCGCGCGGCTGGCCAGCGCCTAACATCGCTTGGCGAGGAGTATGCGCTGCATTCGAGCGGCGAGCATCCGGCAAGGACCGGCACACGTGGACGCCTGCTTGCCCTCGCCCTACTCGATGGACTCGGCCAGCGCACGCATGGCGGGTTGCTGCCTGTCCAACTGACTCTGGTTCACCATGACCTGCCTGCCGGCCACGGACCTGAGGCCGGCCCTCAGCACATGAATCGGTATTCCCAACGAGGTCGAAACGACCGAGGCCGTGTTCGCGTCCGGCACTTCGGCCTGGAACATCGCCTCGAAGTCCCTCCGTCGACCTGGAGCGGAACGTCCGTCAGGATGCACGTGAAACAGATTCGGGTTCGAACTCCATACGCTCCAGATCTCGTTGCCGATTTCCTGAACGACCGTCTTGAAAGCCTTGGCCGAGGAAATGTATTGAGTCAACCGATTGCCGACGTAGCTGTATATGCGAGGAAGACGCATGCGAAACTGCTGGGCGTTGATGAAGTACTGGGACTGCTGGGCGCCCGGCCGCCGCGCGATGCCGTAAACCAGCGACAAGACAGCCCTTACCGCCCTGCGTGAGGACCCGTCGGCGGAGAACGGCACAATCAACCTGTCCGCGGCGGACAAGGCGAGTTCGGTGTATATCCCGAAGCTCGGATTGCAGTCGAGAAACACGGTTGTGCTTCCTTGACCCGACGCTCTCCTGATGTCCTCGATCAGGTCACTGCCCCAAGTGTGTACGGCTCGCCAGGCGTCCGTCGGTCCGGGGCTGGTTGCTGCGAGGACTCGTGACGCCTGGATTTCGAGCTGTTCATCTCCGACCACAAGATCGACGTTCGGGGGAACGTGCCGGTTTCTGGACGACACGTCGGTGACGTAGTTCATGCCGGTCTGGGGGTTCACGTAGGGGCTCGTGATTCGATCCTCGATGTATCCGGAGATCGTTCTGGGCGGGGTCCGACCCGACAGATCCTCCAGCACGGCTTCGCCGGCTTCCATGCCGCCGAGAAGCATGCCGGAAGAGTTGGCTTGCGGACAGAGATCGACAACCAGCACCCGCTCCGTCGGGTGTAGCCGTGCGTACTCGCAGGCCAACTGAAACGTCAGGTAGCTCTTCCCCACGCCCCCCTTGTTGTTCCATATCGCGTACGTCGCCATGTGTCGCGCCCCTCGATGCTGCGCATCGTAGCAGGTTGCCGGATCATATTGTTACGAGGTCAGCCGGCGAGGGGCGCCGTAGCGCACTCCGCGTACTTGGAGTTCGTTCGACAGGAAACCGCGCGCCGACATCCGTGCGTAATTCGCGGCCGGCGCCCGGGATTGCGTGGATCGAAACCTGTAGGCTCCTACGCCCGCGGAATCCAGCGGCCGCCGAGGACGGTTCCCCGCGGGAAGAGCCGCCGGCCGCCGGCCCGCAGGTTCTCGTAGTTGTCGACGAAGTCGAAGGCGCCGACGCGCAGCTCGAGCAGCGCAAGGTCGGCCGGCGCCCCCACGTGCAGCGTGCCGCGATCGTTGAGGTGCGGGAAGACCCGCGCCGCATTGACGGTCACGCAGGCGACCACGTCATCCAGCGTCATCCCGGCGTCGAGGAACTTCGACATGACGTTGGGCAGATCGACGACCCCCGGCACCCCCCGGCTCGCGGCGTTGCCGTCCGTCGAGATCGTGTCGGGCCAGAAGCCGGCCCGCATGACGCTGTCGAAGGTGTCCCAGCGCAGGTGGCCGGTCCGCCCGTTGGCGACGTCGAACCACACGCCCCGGCGGCGGGCCGCGAGCACGTCCGGCAGGATGCGCCCGGCGCCGTCGACGATGGCGTTCGGCGGCGGCGCGAACATGTGGGTGACGATGTCCCCCGGCTTGAGCAGATCGAGCAGCCTGGACAGCGGCGAGGCGGTCTGGCCCATGTGGATCATCACCGGCAGATCGAAGGACGAGGCCACCTCCTGCGCCCGGCGCAGCACCTCGACATCGTCGGCGGCGACGTTGCGCGACAGCCGCGCCTTGACCCCGACGACGAAGTCGCGGTGGCGCGCGACCGCGTTCTGCGCGGCGTCCACGTCGGCCAGATCGAGGTCCATCGTGTCGCCTTCGCGCAGGATGCCGGCGCGCCCGATGTTGATGAGCACGCGCGCCGATTGCGGCGCCGCGCGCGCAATGGCGACCGGCTCGGCGAGGCTGTCCGCGCCCGCCGACCCGGCGTCGACCCAGGCGGTCACGCCGTCCTCGAGCGCCACCGTCGGCCCCGCCGCGTCCCGGGCGTAGTGGGCGTGGACGTCGAGCAGGCCCGGCACGACGAACCGGCCGCGCGCATCGACCACATCGGCGCCGCCGGCCGGGATGTCGCTCTCGACCGCGGCGATGCGGCCGCCGGCAATTGCCACGTCGCGGACGGCGTTGATGCGCAGCGACGGGTCGACGACGCGCCCGCCCTTCACGATCAGGTCGTGGGGCGCCTGGAGCGCGCGCGGGGCGCGGCCGAACAGCGCCGCGCCGGCGGCGGCGTAGACGAACTGGCGGCGATTGAGCTGCATCGGGGCCTCCCGGGTACGCGCGGGCCGGACGTCAGTCGATCTGATACTCCGGCGTGCTCATGATGAGGTGCGCCACCATGCGCAGGGGATCCTCGAGGTACGTGCGGGCGCGGGCGATGTCCGGCGTGCCCAGCTCGGCGTCCAGGAACGCCACCAGCGCCTCGCGCACGGCGGCCGATGCAGGCATCCGCAGGAACCGCGCCAGCAGATAGTCCACCGCCTCGGCGGTCGTCTCCGCGCCCGAGTCCAGGATCATCCGCGTCAGGTCGATGCGGGCGGCGCCGCGCGGCGTCGGGATCAGCTTCTGCATGGCCTGCGCCCAGGCGCGGTAGCCCGAGACGCGCGTGTTGAAGAGCTCGTCCCGCTCCGTGGCGGCCAGATCGAACGCCGTCATCCGGCCCGGATCGTCGAGGGCAATCGCCGAGCTGAAAGCATAGCCGTCGCGCAGGCGCTCGCCCACGATCCCGTCCCCGCTGCGCCTCAGGAAATTGGGATCGTCGAAGTCGATGACGTTCGGGAACAGGAAGTCGAAGGCGACGTTGCCCCGTTCCTGAATCAGCGCGGGCGTGATCCACGAGCGGCCCTGCGCCCAGCCCGCCACCGACGGCGGGTTGAGCAGGTGCTGCC
>CAZMWA010000116.1:0-7795 GCA_964569405.1 uncultured Vicinamibacteraceae bacterium
CGGCGACCCGCGCCAGCTCGATGACCTCCGCGGTGGTCGCGTAGTATCCGGGAACGTAGAAGAGTCCGGTCGAGAGACCGAACGCTCCCTCGTTCATGGCCTGCCGGACCAGCGCGCGCATCGCGTCCAGCTCGGCCGCCGTCGGCGCCCGATCGACCGCGCCGATCACGCGTTCGCGGATCTCGCCGTGACCCACGTAGGCGAACGCGTTCACCCCGATCCGGCCCTCGAGCCCCGCGAACATCCCGGAGACGTCGGGCGTACCGCTGCCGTCCACCCCAATCGCCACCGTCGTGATGCCCTGCCGCAGGAACGGCAGCGCGTCCCGCCCGTAGTCCTCCGTGAGCTCGGAGTGCGAGTGCAAGTCGATGAAGCCGGGCGTGACCAGCAGCCCGCCGACGTCCACGACCAGGGCGGCGTCCAGGCCCGCTGCCGCCGCGTCGCCGACGAAGCTGATCCGCCCGCCCGCCACCCCGACGTCCTGCCGGACCGGCGGCTGTCCCGAGCCGTCGTGGACCACGCCGCCGACCAGCAGCAGATCCGCGACCGGCTGGGAGCGCGCGGCGCCGATCCAGAGCAGCGCCATCGCCGCGGCCGCCAGCAGCGACGGGTACCGCCGGCGCATGTCACGACCGGTTCCGGCGGTCATGACGACCTCCTGATGCCGAGCCGGCGGAACCGCCGGCGCCGGCGCCGGCCGCGCGGGATGTTGCCCCGCCAATCCATACACAAACGCTCGTCGTCGAGACCGGGACAACAGATATGTCGTTTCTGCATCTGCCACCAACGAAATTGTGAAGGCTCCCGAACGACGGCCACAGGCAGCAATTGGCGGATGTTTACATGTCGAACGCCATGCCGTCCGTCCCCTGCCGGAATATACTTCTACATAATTGTCGGCACAAGGCACAGTAGACAGACATTCCTGTCGATCGCGGGCGCTGCGTGCGCCTGGTCTTCGACCCGGCTCCGATCGTCATGCGTGCCGCACCTGCCGCAAGCGGCCGTTTTTCGCGCCTGCACCGAGCCGCCTCGGCAGGCTGGCACGTCTCTTGCTTTACCTCTGCGCTTTACACGCGGGCGCCGGCGGTCGGGAAGGCCGCGCGGGCTGCACGCGTCAGGAGGACATTTTTGCGTAGTCACCGACAGCATGACAACGACATCCCGAGGCGGCGGCGGCGCCGACTGGCGCGCGCCCTGCTGGCGGCGCTCGCCGGCATGGTCGCGGCGGTCGGGCCGGTCCAGGCCCAGGACGAGGAGTCGGACCTGCCGCCGATCTCGGTCGGCGCCGGGCTGCAGACCAGCTTCGTCCACCGCGACGCGGACGGCGAGGACGCGACCGACCACTTCCGGGTCAACAGCCTGCGTCTGTACCTGAACGGCTCGGTCACCAGCAACATCAAGTTCATGGTGAACACCGACATCGACTACGGCGGGTCGCTCGGTGCGCCGAACAGCAGCCAGAACACCGACTTCCAGATCCTGGACGCCGTCGCGCAGTTCGAGATGTCGGACAAGTTCAACATCTGGATGGGACGGTTCCTGCCGCCGAGCGACCGCGCCAACCTGTACGGACCGTTCTACTCGCACCACTGGGCCGTCTTCGCCGACGGGATCCAGGACGGCTACCCCTTCATCTTCCAGGGGCGCGCCAACGGCGCCGCCTACTGGGGACAGTTCGACAAGGTCAAGGTGTCGGTCGGCGCCTTCGACGGCGCCTCGCTGAACGGCAACTCCACGCTGCTCGGGGCCGGGCGCGTGCAGGTGGACTTCTGGGATCCGGAGCCCGGCTACTACCTGAACGGGACGTTCTACGGCGAGAGGAACATCCTGGCGATCGGCGTCGCCGGGCAGCAGCAGGGCGGCGACCGGACGGCCTACTCCGCCGACTTCCTCATGGAGCGCAAGGTCGGCAACGGCGGGGCGGTGTCGTTCGAGGCCGAGTGGGCGCGCTACGACCGCCTCGGCGGCTACGACCCGCGCTACCTGACGAACGACGGCGGCTACCTCCTGGCGGCCTACCTGTTCCCGAACCGGGTAGGCCCGGGTCAGTTCGAGGTGCTCGGCAAGTACGCCCACGCGCGCTTCCGCAAGGGCGTCACGCCGGACTACGACCAGAAGACCAGCGAATTCAACCTCAACTACCTCATCAGGCAGTTCGACGCGCGCGTGATGATCTTCGTCAAGGACACCGCTTACACGGCGGTCCAGACGGATGACATCCAGATCGGCGTCGCCCTGCAGATTCAGATGTAGGTTCGTCAACCCAGGAGCCAAGTCAATGAAACCGAGCTACGCAACCCTCATCATCGGCATGGGCGCCGTCCTCGCCGCGTGCGGCGGATCCGGCGGCAACGCGGAATCGGACCCGGCCGCCGGCGGCGGCGGCGACCCCATCAAGGTCGGCGTCCTGCATTCGCTGTCGGGGACGATGGCCATCAGCGAGACGACCCTCAAGGACACGATCCTCATGATGGTCGACGAGCAGAACGCGGCCGGCGGCCTCCTCGGCAGACCCCTCGAGGCGGTGGTGGTCGATCCGGCGTCCGACTGGCCGCTGTTCGCCGAGCGCGCGCGCGAGCTGCTCGAGTCCGAGGAGGTCGACGTCGTGTTCGGCTGCTGGACGTCGGTGTCCCGCAAGTCCGTGCTCCCGGTCTTCGAGGAGAACAACGGCCTGCTCTTCTACCCGGTCCAGTACGAGGGCGAGGAGTCGTCGCGCAACGTCATCTATACGGGTGCGGCGCCCAACCAGCAGGCGATTCCGGCCATCGACTACCTGATGAACGAGGTCGGCATCGAGCGCTGGGTGCTCGAGGGCACCGACTACGTCTACCCGCGCACGACCAACCGCATCCTCGAGGCGTACCTGAAGCAGAAGGGCGTCGCGGATGACGACATCTCCATCAACTACACGCCGTTCGGGCACTCCGACTGGCAGACGCGCGTGGCTGCGATCCGCCGCTTCGGCGCGGCCGGCAAGCCGACGGCCGTCGTTTCCACGATCAATGGCGACGCCAACGTCCCCTTCTACCTCGAGCTCGCCAATCAGGAGGTCTCGGCCGACGACATTCCCGTGGTCGCCTTCTCGGTGGGCGAGGAGGAGCTCTCCGGTCTCGACACCACGCCGCTCGTCGGGCATCTTGCGGCCTGGAACTACTTCCAGAGCGTGGATGCGCCGGTCAACAGCGAGTTCATCACCCGCTGGAAGGCGTTCGTGGGCGACGCGGACCGGACGACGAACGATCCCATGGAGGCGCACTACATCGGGTTCAACCTCTGGGCCAGGGCGGTGGAGCAGGCCGGCACGACCGAGGTCGACGCGGTGCTCGCGGCGCTCCCCGGCACCGAGACGCCCAATCTGACCGGCGGGATCGCGCGCGTGCTGCCGAACCACCACATCACCAAGCCGGTGTACATCGGCGAGGTGCAGGCGAATGGACAGTTCGACGTCGTCTGGCAGACGGACGACACGGTGCCGGGCGACGCCTGGTCGGACTACCTGCCGGGCAGCGAAGACACCGAGGCGGACTGGGTGACGCTCAACTGCGGCAACTACAACACCGAGACGCAGGAGTGCTCCGGACAGAACTACGAGTAGGGGCGGCCGTGCCCGGCGGGCTGCGGGTCGGGTGCCTGCTGCTCGCCGGCTGCCTCCTCGCCGGACCGGCGACCACCTCGGCGCAGACCGACGACGACGCGTTTCGGGCGCTGGTCACCACGCTCGGCGACGCCACCTTTCGCGAGAAGGAGGCGGTTGCCGAGCGGCTGATCGCGACCGGACATCCCGGCGCCCGGGACGTGCTCGTCGCGCTCCTCGAGGACCGCCTGTTCCGCCGCGAGCGGGACGGCGGCGTGTTCATCGTGGAGTCGAACGACGAGCGGCTCGCGGCCTTCCAACTGCTCGACCCGGCCTCGCTGGCGGCCATCGAGGCGATCCCGCCCGCGGCGCTGGAACGGATCATCACCAACAACCGGTTGCGGCGGTTCCTGCGCACCGCGATCGCCCGCTTCGGCCTGTCGCATCCCGCCGCCCGCGTGCGGCTGGACTCCGTGCGGGAGCTGCTGCGGAGTCTCGACGCCCCCACCTTCGATCTGCTGCGCAGGCGGGCGGCCGTGGAGTCCGATGCGGACGTGACCTACGAGATCGAGACGGCCCTGTCCATCGAGGCGCTCGATGACGGCGACCCGGCCGTGCGGCTGGCCGCCGTGGAGCGGCTCTCGGGCCGCCTGAACCCCGTTGTCCGCAACCGGCTCGCGCAGCTCGTCGCGCAGGAGGACGACGGCCGGCACGCCGAGCCCGACGCGGCCGTCCGCGCCGCGGCAGTCGACGCCATCTGGCAGATCGACTCGACGCGCAACGCGTACTCGGTGCTCGAGACCGTCGCCTTCGGGCTGAGTCTGGGGTCCGTGCTGGTGCTGGTCGCCATCGGCCTCGCCATCACGTTCGGCGTGATGGGCGTCATCAACATGGCCCACGGCGAGCTCATGATGCTCGGCGCCTACACCACCTACGTCGTGCAGTTGTGGATGCCGGACCTCATCGGTGCCTCCCTGCTGGTGGCGGTGCCCGCCGCGTTCGTCGTCGCGGGCGCCGCCGGCGTGCTCATCGAGCGGACGGTCATCCGGTTTCTCTACGGGCGTCCGCTCGAGACGCTGCTGGCGACCTTCGGCGTCAGCCTCGTGCTGCAGCAGCTCGTGCGCTCGGTCTTCTCCGCCAACAACCGCGCGGTCGTCACGCCGACGTGGATGAGCGGCGCGCTGCAGTTCAACGAGGCGTTCTCGCTCACCTACAACCGGCTCTACATCGTCCTGTTCGCGATCATCGTCTTCGCCCTGGTGCTGGCCGTCCTGAAGTACACGCGCCTGGGGCTCGACATCCGCGCCGTCTCGCAGAACCGCGCCATGGCCCGCGCCATGGGCGTGCGGACCGGGCGGGTCGACGCGCTGACGTTCGGCCTCGGGGCGGGGATTGCCGGCGTGGCCGGCGTGGCGCTGACGCAACTGACGAACGTCGGCCCCAACCTGGGGCAGGCCTATATCGTCGACTCGTTCATGGTGGTGGTGTTCGGCGGCGTCGGCAACCTGTGGGGCACGCTCATCGGCGGCATGTCGCTCGGCATCGTCAACAAGCTGCTCGAGCCGTTCGCGGGCGCGGTGCTCGGGAAGATCCTGGTCCTGATCGTGCTGATCCTGTTCATCCAGCGTCGACCGCGCGGCCTGTTTCCGCAGACGGGACGCGCCGCGGAGAGCGCCTGATGCGCGCGCCGCGCCTGCCGGCGGTCGTCGCGGACAGCGGCAGCAAGGCGTTCCTGGCCTGCCTGGCAGTGGTGGCGATCGCAGCCCCGCTCCTCAACCTCGCGGTACCGGAATCGTCGCCGCTGCACCTGTCGACCTATGCCGTCGGTCTGATCGGCAAGTACCTGTGCTACGCGATGCTGGCCCTCGCCGTCGACTTCATCTGGGGGTTCGTCGGCATCCTGAGTCTGGGACACGCGGCCTTCTTCGCGCTCGGGGGCTACGCCATGGGGATGTACCTCATGCGCCAGATCGGGACCCGCGGCGTGTACGGACATCCGGTCCTGCCCGATTTCATGGTGTTCCTGAACTGGACCGAGCTGCCGTGGTTCTGGTACGGATTCGACAGCTTCTGGTTCGCGGCCGTCATGGTGGCGCTGGTGCCCGGCGCCCTCGCCTTCGTGTTCGGCTGGCTGGCGTTCCGGTCGCGGGTCACCGGCGTCTACCTCTCGATCATGACGCAGGCGCTCACCTACGCCCTGATGCTGGCCTTCTTCCGCAACGACATGGGCTTCGGCGGCAACAACGGGTTCACCGACTTCAAGGACGTGCTCGGATTCGACCTGCAGAGCGACGCCACGCGCTCCATGCTGCTGGCCGTGACCGCCGTGCTGCTCGGCGCCAGCTACTGGGTGTGCCGGGCGGTGCTCGGGTCGCGCGCCGGGCGGGTCCTGCGGGCGATCCGCGATGCCGAGAGCCGCACCCGCTTCCTCGGCTACCGGGTGGACGCCTACAAGCTGTGGGTGTTCGTGCTGTCGGCGGTCCTGGCCGGGGTGGCGGGCGCGCTCTACGTGCCGCAGGTGGGCATCATCAATCCCGGCGAATTCGAGCCCATCAACTCCATCGAGGTGGTGATCTGGGTGGCGGTCGGCGGCCGCGGCACGCTGTACGGGGCGGCGGCCGGGGCCGTGCTCGTCAACTACGCCAAGACGTACTTCACGAGCGCGCTGCCGGACGTGTGGCTGTACGCGCTCGGTGCGATGTTCGTCTGCTCCACGCTCTTCCTGCCGCGCGGGCTGGCCGGCCTCCTGCCCGCGACGAGGCGCCGCCCGTGAGCGGGGACCGTCCCGACGGCGCCGCGGGCAGGCGCGAGGCCTGGCGCGACAAGCGCGAGGCCGCGCTGCGGCGGAAGCCGTCGGTGCTGAGCGGCAACGTGCTGTACATCCGCAACGTGACGGTGAGCTTCGACGGGTTCAAGGCGCTCGACGATCTCACCATGCACGTCGACCCGGGCGAGCTGCTGTGCGTCATCGGCCCGAACGGGGCCGGCAAGACGACGATGATGGACGTCGTGACCGGCAAGACCCGGCCGCAGCAGGGCACGGTGTGGTTCGGCAACGAGACCAACCTGCTGGCGCTGAGCGAGCCGGCCATCGCCCAGTTCGGGATCTGCCGCAAGTTCCAGAAGCCGACCGTATTCGACTTCCTCACCGTCTTCGAGAACCTCGAGCTCGCGCTGGCCGGCGAGAAATCGTTCTGGCACAGCGTCTTCGCGCGCCTCACGCGCCGCGACCGCGAGCGCATCGACGCGGTGCTCGAGACGACCGGGCTGGCGGCGGCGCGCGAGTCGCGGGCCGGGACGCTGGCGCACGGGCAGAAGCAGTGGCTCGAGATCGGCATGCTGCTGATGCAGGATCCGAAGCTGCTGCTGGTGGACGAGCCCGTGGCCGGCATGACGCCGGAGGAGACCGAGCGCACCGGCGAGCTGCTCCTCGCGCTGGCCGGGCAGCATTCCGTGGTCGTCGTGGAGCACGACATGGAGTTCGTGCGGTCGATTGCCAACCGCGTGGTGGTCCTGCACGAGGGACGGGTGCTGGTGGAAGGAAGCATGGAAGACGTGCAGGCGGACCCGCGCGTCATCGAGGTGTACCTCGGCGCATGAGCCTGCTGCGAATCAGGGCCCTGAACCAGTCGTACGGCGGCAGCCAGACGCTGTGGGGCATCGACCTCGACGTGGCGGCCGGCTCGCGCCTGTGCCTGATGGGCCGCAACGGCATGGGCAAGACCACGCTGCTCAAGTGCCTGATGGGCCTGATCCCGGTGGCGTCGGGCGCCGTGACGTTCGACGACGTCGATCTGCTGGCGCGCCCCCCCGAGGCGCGGGCGCGGCTGGGCATCGGCTACGTCCCGCAGGGCCGGGAGATCTTTCCGCAGCTCACCGTGGAGGAGAACCTGCAGGTCGGCATGGCCGCGCGGCGCGACCGCTCGCGCAGGATTCCGCCGCGCGTGTTCGAGATCTTTCCGGTGCTCGAGCGGATGCTCCAGCGCCGCGGCGGCGACCTCTCGGGCGGACAGCAGCAGCAGCTCGCGATAGGACGGGCCCTCGTGCTCGAGCCGCGGCTGCTCGTCCTGGACGAGCCCACGGAGGGCATCCAGCCGAACATCGTCCACGAGATCGGGGATATCATCCTCCGGCTCAACGACGAGGCTGGCGTCACCGTTCTGCTCGTCGAGCAGAAGCTGCCGTTCGCCCGCCGCGTGGCGAGCGAGTTCCGCATCC
>CAZMWA010000117.1:0-12764 GCA_964569405.1 uncultured Vicinamibacteraceae bacterium
GGGATTGCCGGTGCCCCAGTACACGAGGTTCAGCTCGGGGTCGTACGACCCGGTCAGCCAGGCGGCCGCGCCGCCGTGCATCCAGGCCTCCGGGTCGCAGTAGGTCTCCGGGGCCGGCGGGCACGGCTCCCACGTCTCGTGCCCCGGCTCGCCCGGTCCCGGGATGGTGTAGAAGCGCCACACCTCCTCGCCGGTCTCGGCGTCGAGCGCCGCGATGAACCCGCGGACGCCCCGGTCGCCGCCGGCGGTGCCGACGATCACCTTGTCCTCGATGGCCAGCGGCGCCAGCGTGAAGGAGTAGGCCAGGTCCATGTCCGCGAGCGTGACGTCCCAGAGCTCCACGCCCGTCGTGGCGTCGATGGCCACGACGTGGGCGTCCAGCGTCCCCATGAAGAGCCGGTCGCCCAGCATGGCCACGCCGCGGTTGTTCGACCCGCAGCAGGCCCGGTGGTTGGGCGAGGGGTTGTAGCGGTAGATCCAGAAGACGCGGCCGGTCCGCGCGTCGAGCGCGACAATGTCGTTGGGCCGCTGCGTCACGTACATGACGCCGTCGACCACCAGCGGCGTCGACTGCCACGGGCCGGCGACCGGCGTCTGATACACCCACTGCAACTGGAGATCGTCGACGTTGTCCGGCGTCACCTGGTCGAGCTCGCTGTGGCGCTGGCTGAAGTAGGTGCCCGAGTAGGTGAGCCAGTTGTGCGGCTCGGCCGCCGCCTCGCGAAGGCGGTCGAACGGCACCTGCGCCGAGAGGCCGGCGGCGGCCATGACGCTCACGACCACCGCCAGCACGATCCGTTGCGCCGCTGCGCTTGCCCGCATCGTCGTATCAGCCTTTCAGGGAAACGAGATACGCCAGCAGGTCCGCCAGCTCCTGGTCGTCGAGCAGGTCGCCGTAGGCGGGCATCGGCGATTCGGTCAGCACCGTGAACTCCTGGAGCTGGTCCTTGTCGAACGACCGCAGGCGCTCGTCGTCGTCGATGAGCTGCACGGTGTAGGTGTCCTCGTTGAGGCGGCGGCCCGTGACGCGCGTGCCGTCGGCCAGCACCAGCTCCACCGGGCGGTTGATGGGCCGCATCGTGCCGGTCGGGTCGAGCAGCGTGCGCCGCAGCGAGCTCGGCGGCCGCGCTGTGCCGATGGCCGTCAGGTCCGGCGCCGCCCGCGGCCCGCGACCCTTCACGCGGTGGCAGCTCAGGCAGTCGGCCTTGCCCTCGAAGATCGCCTGGCCGCGGGCCTCGTCGCCCAGCGAGATGGCGTCGACCTCGTAGTTCCAGTTCCGGAGATAGGCCACCACGCCGGTCATCTCGGCCGTGTCGAGGTCGAAGGCCAGCATCCCGGTGCCCGGAATGCCGTCCTGGATGAGCTGCCGCAGCTCGCGGTCGGACGAGGCCCGGCGCAACTGGCCGCTGCGGAAGTCGACACCCGCAATCTCGTCCCCGCTCTCGCCGTGGCAGACGGCGCACTGCGCGCGGTACACCGAGATGCCGTACTCGATGTCGGTGGGCGAGTACTCGGCGTGATCCTGCGCGTCGCTCGGGCCGGCCAGCCCGAACAGACAGAGCACCGCGCAGACGGAAAGGCGTCGTGCGAGCACCAGTCGATTCATGGTCTTGTCCTCTCGAGAAAGCGTGCTTGACGGTCCGATTATAGATCCTGCCCCGCCGTCCGGGACCCTCAGAAGCGGTGCGTGTAGTTGATCTTCGTGGTGGCCCCGCGCGAGAGTGTGTGGAACCGGTCGCGCCCGAGGAACCGGTCGCGCGTCGAGCGCCAGTTCTCGGTATAGACGAAGTAGAAGTCGCTGCCGGGCCGCAGAATCCAGCGCAGCCGCGTATAGAGGCCCGCCACGGCCGTCACCGTGTCGTACTGCAGGTTCCCGTCGAACGCGATCCAGGGGCTCGCGTGCCAGCTCCCGAGCATCCTGACGAGGTTCGTCCGGAACCGCCCCTGGCGCAGATCGACGTCCTCGTGCTCCCACTCCGCGGTCGCGGTCACGCCCGGGTACGGCCGCACCGTCAGCCCGAGCTGCAGGGTCGCGCGGTCGCCCGACCACAGCTCGCCGGCCGCGACCGTCACGCTGCCCGACAGGCGCCGGTGGCTGGCCGTCTCGACGTTGAGCTCCCAGTCGTCGAACTCGTAGGCGCCGATCGGCAGCACGACCCCCGGATGTATCTCGAACGGGGCCTCGAGCAGCTCGAAGCGGAAGTTCCGGCGCAGGTCGAAGCGGTCGCCGCTCTCCCAGACGACGCCCAGCAGCGTCAGTCCCGTGTGCTGGGTCAGCAGCCGGTTGTCCAGATCAGTCAGGTGCTCGTAGTAGAAGCGGAATTCGAAGTGGCGCACGCTGTCGAACCAGTCGGGCCGGGGCGCGAACGTCGCGATGGGATTGGAGCGGCGGAACCCGCGCCGCTGCACGAACCCAACGGCCGGATCCCACTGCTCGCCGAACTCGCGGAACGAGAGGTGCGCCTGCCACACGTCGTTCGGATAGTTGATGCGGAACCCGCGCGAGGCGCGATCGGCGGCGCCGCCCGCTATCCCGCCCCGCTCCGGGTCCGTGTGCACGACGTAGAAGGTCTGGAACTGCAGGTTCTTGTCCCCGAGGAACGTGGACGTGAACAGGTCGAGGTCGACGCCGACGGTGTGGCGGTCGGGCGCCGCCGGATCGTGCTCGCCGGCGCCCGCGCCCGCGGCGCGGCGCGTGTAGAGGAAGCCGATGCTCGACTGGGCGAAGAAGTTGCGCTTCATGCGGGCGACCGTGAAGTCCTCGGCCGGCCGGCCGCCGACCGGCCCCGTGCGGATCTGCAGGAAGCCGAGGTCGTTGGCGCCGGCCTGTCCCGCCAGCCGGGTGCCGTACTCGATGGGGATCACCTGCCCCTCGTCGAGGCCGATGCGGCGGCTGAAGTACGGGTTCACGGCGTTCAGCGGCGCGAACTCGAAGAGGCTCGCGTTCTCCAGGAAGAAGTCGCGCTGCTCCGGATAGAACAGCGGAAAGCGGGTCAGGTTGACGCGGCGCCGGTCCACCTCGGCCTCGGCGAAGTCCGTGTTGACGGTCACCGCCGCGCGCAGGTTGGACGTGACGCTGTAGTTCATGTCGACGCCGGCGTCGAGCGGGATGGCGGTGGGGATCCCGGCCCCGCTGCGCCAGGTCGCCGCGCCGTACGGCACGACCTCGAGACCGAGCCCCTGCGTCAGGTCGCGCAGGCCGACGAGCCGGCCGGCGTGGATCGGCCGCAGCAGCCCCTGGTTGCGGCGGTGGCCGGACCAGACCAGCTCCTCGTTCTTGCGGCGCACGGTCCGCTGGAAGTTGATGCCCCACGCCTCGGACGACTCGTCGAAGTTGAGCGTGCGGAACGGGATGCGGATCTCGGCCGACCAGCCGTGCGCGCCGCGCGCCGTGCGCGCCTCCCAGACGCCGTCCCAGGCCTTGTTGACCCGCGCGTACCCCGTGTTGCGCACCAGGCCGTCGCCCATCAGCCCGGCCGGGTTGGTCTCGAAGTAGTACGCCGTGCGGCCGTCCAGGAACGTATCGAGCACGACCATGAAGCGGTCGTCGGAGTCCAGTTCCTGATCGCGCTGGCGCTGGTAGCCGAGTATGCCGTCCGGGTCGCTGTCGTGCAGCAGCGCCCCGATGTAGAGATTGTCGGCGTCGTACACGACGCGCACCTCGGTCCGCTCGGTCGGCGGCTGGCCCTCCACCGGCTCCTGCTGCAGGAAGCCGTCCGCAGCCGGCGCCCGCCGCCACAGCACCTCCTCGAGGCGCCCGTCGAGCGCCACGTGCTCGGCCGGCGCCAGCCGCATGGCCTCGAGGACGCGCGCCTGACCCCGCGCCTGCAGGGCGTGAACCTGCCCCTGGGCCTGGGTCTGGGTCTGGGTCTGGGTCTGGGTCTGGGTCTGCGCCCGCGCCCCGGAGCTCCAGGCGCCGAGCGAGCCGAGCAGGCAGGCGCCGACGCCGGCGATCCGCCTCAGGCGGTGCGGCACGCGACCTTGCACTTTCGGGGACCTTGCGAGAAGATCCGCAAGCGACTCGTGCGGGCAGGAGGGGCCATGCAGTCTCAGTCGATGACCACCGCCGTTGCGGCGTATCTGGCCGTGGCGGCTCTCACGGTATCCGGTCTGCTGAATGCGCCGGCAGCGGCGGCCGAGGACAACTGGCCGAAGTTCCGCGGGCTCCGCGCCGGTGTGGCTGAGGATAGCCCAACCTTGCCGGACACCTGGAGCCGGACCGAGAACGTCGTCTGGAAGATCGAGGTGCCCGGACAGGGCTGGAGCTCGCCGATCGTGTGGGGCGACCTGGTCGTCGTCACCTCGGCTGTCAGCGACGAGCCGGGGCCGGGGCCGCAGCTCGGACTCTACGACGGCCACTCGTCGAGCGCCGTCCCGACCGCGGTTCACCGCTGGATGGTCTACGGCTTCGATCTGCACGATGGCAGCGTGCGCTGGGCGCGCGAGGTCCGCAGCTCGGCCCCGCCCATCGCGCGGCACGGCAAGAACACCTATGCCTCCGAGACGCCGGTCACCGACGGCGAGCGCGTCTACGCCTACTTCGGCGGCATCGGCCTGTTCGCTTTCGACCTCGACGGCACGCCGGTCTGGTCGCACGAGATGGACGTGCTCGACTACCGCCACGGCTGGGGCAGCGGCGCGTCGCCCGTGCTGCACGGCGATCGCCTCTACGTCGTCAACGACAACGAGGGCCAGTCGTACATCGCCGCCTTCGACAAGCACACGGGCGACGAGCTGTGGCGGGTGAACCGCGACGAAGGCAGCAACTGGTCGACGCCCTTCGTGTGGGAGAACGACATCCGCACCGAGATCGTGACGGCCGGCACCGACAAGGTGCGCTCCTACGGCCTCGACGGCGAGCTGCTCTGGGAGCTCACCGGCATGACCTGGATCACCGCGCCGACGCCGTTCGCCGCGCACGGGCTGCTGTACGTCAGCTCCGGCTTCCTGGCCGACGCCGTGCGCCCGGTCTACGCCATCCTCCCGGGCGCCATCGGCGACATCACCCTGCAGGAGGGCCGCACGCGCAACGAGTACATCGCCTGGTCGAACCCGAAGCTGGGCACCTACAGCACCTCGGCGCTCGTCTACGGCGACTTCCACTACACGCTGCTCGACCGCGGCTTCCTGATCTGCACCGACGCACGCACCGGCCGCGAGGTGTACTCGCGCAAGCGCATCGCACGCCGCGCCACGGCCTTCACCGCCTCGCTGTGGGCCTACAACGACAAGGTCTTCGCGCTCAGCGAGGAGGGCGAGACGTTCGTCATCCGGGCCGGCCCGGAGTACGCGCTGCTCGGCAGCAACGACCTCGACGAGATGGCCATGGCGACGCCGGCCGTCGCCGACGGGAGCCTGATCATCCGGACCGCGGCGCACCTCTACCGCATCGCGGAGCGGTAGCCGATGCGGGTCTGGCTCGGGCGCGCACTCGTGCTGGCGTGGAGCGGCGCCGTCCTCGCCGCCCCCGCCGCGGCCCAGACGCGGACGCTCGACGTCGTGGGCTTCATTCCGGGACCGGCCACGACGGTCCACGTCCACGAGTCGATCGCCTTCGTCTCGGACGGCCCGACCCTGCGCCTCTTCGACGTGTCGGATCCGGCGGCGCCGGCCGCGCGCGGCTCGTACACGTTCCCACAGAACATCTACTGCGTGCGGGTCGCCGACTCGATCGCCTACGCGGCGGTCGACTTCTACGGCCTCGGCATCCTGGACGTGTCGGACCCGGCGGCGCCCGCCTTCCTCGGGTCGTTCCAGACCGCCGGCCAGGCGCTGAGCGTGGACATCACCGGCACGACCGCATTGGTGGCCAACCGCCTGTCGGGCGTCGAGCTCATCGACGTGTCCGATCCGTCGGCGCCCGTTTCCAGCGGGGTCTACTTCACCGAGGGCTACGCCATCGACGTCAACGCGGTGGGCTCGTTCGCCTACGTCGTCGACCGGCCCGGCGGGCTGTCGGTCCTCGACCTCGCGCAGGCCGGCGACGACATGGCCGCCGCGGGCACGCACGGCTCCACCGAACGGCCGGCGACCACCGCCGCGGTCAGCCGCGATCCGGGCGCGCCCGGCGCGACGCTGGCCGCCATCGTGACGACCGATTCGCTGCTGGAGATGTTCGACGTGACCGATGCGGCGGCCCCCGTCGCGGTGGGCGCCTACCGCCACCCGGAGCGGCCGGCGGTGGGCCGCAACATCGCGGCCCCGCGCGTGCGGTTCGCCGGATCGCTCGCCTACATCGCCGACGTCTTCCCGCCCTTCCTGGTGCAGGTCGTCGACATCTCCGACCCGGCAGAGCCGCTGCTCGCGGCCGTTCACGAGCCGTACGGGCCGCCGCGCGACGTCTCGGTCTCGGGCGAACTGGTATTCGTGGCCGTCGGCGCCGGCGACGATCCGGCCGAGGCGCCCGGCGTCCTGATTCTGCGCCTCGGCGGATAGCCGTCGGGCTACCCCGGCCAGCCGCCGGAGCCGCTCTGCGGCGAGGTCCGACGTTGCGCAGCCCCCGCACATCGGCCTTGCGTCGATCCGCATCGTCCACTACGCTGCGCGTGTGGCCAGCCGCACGTTGCAGGATTCCGGATGGCGGCGTCTGGCACGGCGACAACCGCAGGAGGGAGGGGAGTCGGATGACGCGTTTTCTTGATCCCTACGCGGAGTGCATTCATGACACGCTCCGCATCGTGGCCGGGTACGCGTTCATGCTGCACGGCCTGCAGAAGCTGTTCGGCGTTCTCGGCGGGCAGTCCGTCGAGGTTGCATCCCTCTTCGGCCTGGCGGCGCTCATCGAGGCCGTCGGCGGGACGCTCATCGCCGTCGGCCTGTACACGCGCCCGGCCGCGTTCATCGCCAGCGGCGAGATGGCCGTCGCCTACTTCATGGGTCACGTCGCGCGCCAGGGGTCGTTTCTGTTCCCCGTCGCCAACGGCGGCGAGTCGGCAGTGCTGTTCTGCTTTCTCTTCCTGTTCTTCGCGGCAACCGGCCCGGGTGCGTGGAGCCTCGACGCGGTGTTGCGCAAGACCCGGAACTGACACCCGGCAGACTGCGTCCCGCTGCGACGCCGGGTTTCCGCCACGCCCCTCGCTCCGCCGCCGGAACGGCCGTCCGCGAGCGGCCTAGAAGGTCGCGGACCCGTCGTTGCCGACGCCGGCGCTGGCCAGCAGCGCGCGGAACAGCGCCTTCGCCGAGCTGCTCGCTGCCAACCGACGACGCCGGCCCAGGTTCGCGACGACTCGGCGCCGCCCCTCCGCGTCGCGGGCACCTCCCGTTGAGCGGCCCGGACCGCCGCGCATCAACGAGGCGACAGTTGCTGAAGAAACGGCTCCTTCGATGACGAATCCGCTCCTCGCCGGCGGCGGGTCAATCGCGCCACTTCTCAGAGTTGCTTCCAGAAGATGATCTTGTCGCCACCGGGCTCGTAGAACTCCCGAATGCGCGCCTCCTCGGCGTAGCCGTTGGCACTGTAAAAGGCCCGGGTCCGCATGAACGCCGGCGTCCCCATCGTTTCGACGATGAGGATTCGTTCACCGCCGGATCGGAGACGGTCCTCCAGATACCGCATCATCGCCCCGCCGATACCGCGCCCGCGGCGCTTGGCGAGAACACCGATGGCGAGCAGGTTCCAGGTTCCGCTTGTCATGCGCTCGGGCTCGCAATAGCCGACCCCCACAATGCGGCCGTCCTCCACGGCGACGAACCAGATGTCCCGGGTGGCCTTCTCGAGATACCCGGCGATCATGTCGTCCAGCATCGTCGGGGGAAAGAGATCGGCGTCCTCTATCACGGACCTGATCGCCGGAATGTCCGACCGTTGCGCCGGACGGATCGTGTATTCGATGGCCATGGCCTCAGTCAGGCGCACGTTGAACCGGCCATTTTACAGGGCGGACCATGGAATGGCCGTGACGTGGGGAGTCAGGCGCATCGGCCGGGGACAGCGGCAGACCACGAAACCCTCGCGCGCCGCGACGACGTTGCCCGACTCCCTGGCGGCCAGCCGAAGGAAATTGACGAAAGCCCCCCAGTCCCGCACGAGCGCCTCACGGCGGATCTCCTCCTCGAGGTACACGGTCGCGAAGGTCGTCAGGATCCTGGCCCGTTGCGACGCGTCGAGCAGAACCACGCCCGGCAGATCGCCGTAGGCCAGGCGCTCCTCCAGGTCCGCCGCCGGAAACGTGCTGCGAGCCGTCGTGGGCGGCATGGGGAGTGCGAACGATGCGGCGACCCGCCCCGCGGGGGCCGGACGTTCGGTCTGCATGAGGGGCAGCAGACGGTGCAGCAGGCTGCGCCCCGGGAGCAGGTTCGCGCCCGTCGACCGCAGCCTGCGGGCCGAACTGCCGCACAGCACGAACCTCCAGCGCGGCCGGTCGCGATCGTAGAGCACCTGCACCGCATCGAACACGGCCGGGACCGCCTGGGCCTCGTCGACGACCACGATGTGCGGATCGCTGCCGCGGGGCAGCGCCTCGCACTCGCGACGGAACGCGCCGGGATCCGCCAGGAGCCGACTGCGCTCTTCCGGATCGGCCAGGTTGTAGTGAAGTGCGGGAGCGGGCAGAATCTTCTAATATCCTGACAAATATAAAAGTCAAGTATCTGAAACAGACTTCGCGGACCCCGCCCGCAGGGCTACTGGCCCAGCTCGTCGTAGATGGCCTGGATGTTGGCTTCGATGCGTCCCGGATCGGCCCGGTTGTAGCCGGTGAACCGGTCGGGGATCACGTAGTCGGCCGCCGCCTCCGCGGCCGTCCTGCCCGCCTCGCGCGCGGCCCTCGCCCTGGCCACGAAGTCGCGGTGGAAGTCCGCGTACTCCTCGAGCTCGGCCCAGGTGAACAGCCCGGCGGTGTGCCCGGGAATGATGGTGTCCACCCCTTCGATGCCGGCCGCGGCCGCGGCCAGCGTCTCCGGGTAGCGCAGCGCGCTGCCGCCGTTGTTGGTATCGACGAACGGCGGGCGCTTGAGCGAGAACATGTCGCCCGAGTGCATGGCGCGGACGGCGGGGAACACCACCAGCGTGTCGCCGTTCGTGTGCGCCGGTCCGAAGTGGTAGAGGTCGACGCGATCCGGCCCGAACCGGACCGACATCCGCTCCGAGAACGTCGTCTGCGGCAGGTACCCCGCGCCCTCGCCCTGGAACGTCTGGCAGTTGGTGACCGGCAGGCAGGTCTCGCGGGTCAGGCTGGCCTCGATGTTCTCGTGCGTGATGACCTCGATCGTCGGGGGAAACTCGGGGGTGCTGCCGGCGTGATCGTTGTGCGTGTGGGTGTGGAACATGGCCAGGAGCGGCTTGTCCGTGACCGTCCTGATCTGCTCGATGATCTGCCGGCCGTAGCCCGGCAGCTTCGAGTCGACAACAGCCACCCCCTGCTCCATCACGTACACGGCCACGTTGCCGCCGCTGAAGGTCGCGCGGTCGGTCGGGTCGCCGCCCATGATGACGTACAGGTTGTCGCGCACCTGCTCGATGGCCGGAACCCGCGGCCTGTCGTCGTCCTGCCCCGCGGCCGCCATCGCGAGCCCGCCCGCCGCGAGCAGCACGACCAGCAATACCGTTCGTCTCATCGCAGCACCCCCACGCGCAAAGTGCGGTGATTGTAGCGCACCCGGTCGCGGCCGTCGGGTGGTACTATCTGGCTACCCATGGCGCCACCGCACGACCCGGCGGCACGGCGCGGCGCGCGCCCGGCGCTGCGGCTGGCCGCGGCCGTCGCCGCCCTGCCCGCCCTGGCACTGACGGCTGGCGCGCCCGACGACGACGAGGAGGTCGCCCTCGGTCCGCCGCCCGCGTACGAGGCGCTCGTCGAGACGCGCCTCGAGCCCGCGGGCCGCATCGACGGCGGCTCGTTGCGCATCGACCGCTTCGAGTTCGAGCTGACCGGCGGCGACCTGTACCTGCTGCCGCGAGACGACGAGCGGGCCACGGTCGCCGTGTATCTCGGCGACGGCGTCGTGCGCTGCTACCCGCCCGACGGCGTGGAGCACCAGCAGGTCGAGAAGTTCCTCGACGAGGACTATCTGGAAGAGGAGTTCGACCGGTTCGTGTTCTGGCTGGCCGGTCCGGCCGGCCGGGAGCTGCACGCGCTGGCGGCCGGCCCGCCGGGGCGGCAGGCCGGCCGCGCGAACGATCTTCTGGAGGATCGGCGGGAGGCGCTGCTCGAAAGGCGGCACGAGAATCCCGACAGCCGGCTGCTGTTCGACGTCCTCGCCCCGGCCTCGACGCTTCCCGCGCCGCGGCGGCCCACGTACTTCTACGCCCAGATCGACGGGGACGACGAGGACTGGTTCTCGATCGAGATCGAGCCGCTGGCCCGGGAGGAGGTCTCGGTCTCCCGCTTCCGGCGGCGCGACCGGCGCAACTACCGCAATACGTGGCTGGGGTTCCACGCGCTCGCGGAGTTCGGCGCGGACGTCGCCGCGCGGGCGCTGCGCGGCTTTCCTCGCGACCCGGAGGTCGAGGGCGGCCTCGGCGACCCGGACGACGACGACTGGGACGCCCGCGATCTCGGCCTGCCGCCGCGCACGCTGGTTCCGGACCGCGAAGGGTGGACGCAGCGCGTGGCCGTACCCCGCATCGACGTCGACCTCGCCCTGGAGGGCAACGGCGACGCCAAGGCCAGCACCGCCCTGCTGATCGAGCCGCTCGAAACGCTGGCGGCGCTGCGGATCCGCATCTCGCGGGTCCTCGAGGTAACGGACGTGCGCTGGCGGACCGCCGTGCCGGCGGGCGCCGGGAACGTCCTGGAGGGCCGCCTGCTCGGCGCCGCGCAACCCGGCGGCGGGGACGCCGCGCCTCCGGCCGGACAGTCCGAACCGGCCGAGCCGCCCGAGCCGTCGGAACCGGCAGCCCTCACCGGCGAGCGGCTGCACTACGTCCAGGAGACCCACGACCGGCTGCTCGGCGACGACTTCCACGAGCCGTGGGTGACGATCGCCCTGCCCCGTGCGGTGGCTCCAGGCGAGCGGTTCGTCCTCGAGATCGCCTACGAGGGAGAGCTCGTCGAGCGCCTGCGCTCGGCGCGCGGCTACCTGCTCAAGGACACGGTGCACTGGATCCCGATGCACCTCGACAACCGGCGCAGCCTGCTGCACCTGACCTACCGCATCCCGGAGGGCCTCCAGATCGCCAGCGGGATGAGGCGGGTGGACGAGCGGGTCGCCGACGGCACGCGGATAGCGGAGTGGGTGTCCGACGAGCCCATCCGGGGCATGGCCTTCAGCCTAGGCCGCTTCGACGTCACCACCGTCGACGAGCCGGGCCGCCTGCCGATCACGGTCTACGAGAACCGCTACGAGACCGGGTTCGCCCCCGGCAACCTGGAGAAGACGATCGAGGATCTGGAGGGCTCGATCCGCTTCTACACGGACTACTTCGGCCCCTATCCGTACCGCGCCCTGAACGCCACGGAGATCGTCACCTATACCGGCCAGGCGTTCCCGGGGCTCGTCCTGCTCTCGTTCCAGGCGTTCGGCCGTCTCAACACCGGGGTCGCCGAGCACTTCCGCGCGCACGAGGTCGCGCACCAGTGGTGGGGCGCCGCGGTCCACTGGGAGGACTACCGCGACCAGTGGATCTCCGAGGGGTTCTCGCACTACGCCGCCGCGCTGTACGTGCTCGCCGCCCTGGACGACGCGGACCAGTTCCAGGACATCCTCGACGCCTGGCGGCTCGACGTGCTCGGCGAGGTGAACGTCGGCCAGGGCACCGGCCTCGTGCACTTCGGCGTCCGGCCGGAGGTCATCCGGCGCAGCGACGGGCACGAGTCCGGTCCGGTCGTGGTGGGCTACCGCCTCAACTCGAGCGAGACGCCGGTCGACTATCAGCTCCTGGCGTACGAGAAGGGCGCGTTCATCCTGCACATGCTGCGGATGATGCTGGCCGACCTCGAGACCGGCGACGACACGCGGTTCCGGGACCTGATGCGCCGCTTCGTCCGCGACCACCGCCAGCGGCCGGCCAGCACGCGGACATTCGAGACGGCCGTCACGCGGGCGTTCGGCGAGCCGATGGACTGGTTCTTCGACCAGTGGGTCTACGGCGTGGACGTGCCGACCTACCGCCCCGACCTGCGGACGACCCGCCTGCTCGACCGGCCGTCCCCGTACGTGCTGCACGGCACCATCCGCCAGGAGGACGTGCCGGACACGTTTCGGATGCCGGTGCCCATCCGGGTGGAGTTCGCCGGGCGGGCGCCCGAGGTCTACCGCGTCCTGGTCGACGCGGAGACGGTCGACGTGGAGATCCCGCTGCCCGCCGAGCCCACCGACGTGGAGTTCAACTGGCGCCACGCGGTGCTCGCCCACGTCCGGTAGGTCGGGCCCGCCCCATGGCCTCCGAGCGCATCGTGATCGTCGGCGGCGGGGTCGTGGGATCGAGCATCGCCTGGCACCTGCGGACCCGCGACCGCCCCGCCGAGGTGACGGTCGTCGAGCGCGACCCGACCTACCGGCGCGCCTCGTCGTTTCTGGCCATGGGCGGCATCCGCCAGCAGTTCAGCTCCGCCGCGAACATCCGGCTCGCCCGGCACAGCGTGCGGTTCTACGAGCGCTTCGACACCGCCATGCAGGCGCCGGGCCACCAGCCGCGGGCCTGGTTCCGCCAACGCGGCTACCTGTTCCTGGCGGACGACGCGACGGCGGAGCGGTTCGAGCGGCGCTACGAGCGGCAGCGGGAGCTCGGAGCCCGGGTGGAGCGGCTCGACGTCGGCGCCATCCGCGCGCTCGTTCCCGACCTCCATCTGGACGACATCGAATTCGGCCTCTTCGGCCCGGAG
>CAZMWA010000118.1:0-5821 GCA_964569405.1 uncultured Vicinamibacteraceae bacterium
CGTCTCGACGGCTGACCGGGGCGGCGCCCCCCATGGCCCCGCCCCGGTCAGCCGTCGAGACGGGCCACCGGCCGGCCGCCACGGCCAGCTCACGATGTAGACTGAAGTGTTATATGGAGAACTCGCTTCGCGCCGGCCCCCTCGCCCTCATCGCCTGCCTCCTGATCGCGGCGCCAGCCCTCGCCCAGCCGCCGCTGGCCGAAGTGGCTCGCGAGGAGGCGGCCCGCCGAGCGTCCATCAGCGAGAAGTCAAGATTCTATACCAACGACGACCTGACGGGCGGCTCGCGCCTGACCACCGCCGCACCGCGTCGGCCGGATCCGGACGTCGGGGCGGCGGCGGAATCCGGCGACCCGCCGCCTCCCGCGGGCGCGGCGGCGGAAACTGCCGGCGGGCCGCGCGACGAGGCCTACTGGCGCGACCGGATCACGGCCGCGCGCGAAGCCAGGCAGCGGGCCGAGCTGGTGGCCGCCGCGCTGCAGAACCGCGTCGACGGCCTGCTGACCGCGTTCACGGCGCGCGACGACCCGGCCCAGCGTGCCGGCCTGGAACGGGACCGCGCCGATGCCCTGTCCGAGCTGGAGGCCACCCGCACCGAGATCGACCGCCTCGGCGAGGAAGTCGCGGCGATCCGCGAGGAAGCCCGCCGCGCCGGCGCGCCGCCGGGGTGGCTGCGCTGAGCTCTCAACGGCTTGCAAACACACCGCCACCGCACGGCCGCTGCTGGACGCGCAAATTAGCAACCGCTCCTCGTAGCAACCCAAGACGGGGCGAAACCGGTCATGCCCTCAGTCCGTCACCGACCACAGCCGCTCGAAGTAGCCCCACAGGTCGAGCGTGAGCACGTCCTCGCCCGCCGGCGTCTTGGGCTGGGGCTGGCGGAAGTCGTCGGGCGTGTCCCTCAGCCAGTGCATCAGCCCCTCGTGCAGCTCGGACGAATAGGGAGCTTCCACCTCGTACAGGCACAGATAGCTGAGCGGGGCGCCGGCCAACTGGTGGCGGGGCGCGTAGCGCGTCGAGGCGCGGTAGTGCGGCGAGCGGGCCACGTCGATCATGTGGTTGTCGGTGTACCAGGCGTTGTACTCCGCGTCGTGGCCGAGGTCGGTCGGATGCGAGAAGACGAGCATCGCGGATTCCCGCGCCTGCCCGGGAGGCGCGGGCTCCCCGTAGACCCCGATGCGCCCGTAGGTGGCTGACCCGACGATCCGGACGCCGTCGATGGGCGCGGGCCGGGCGGGCACGGGCGCGCCGCTCTCCAGCGGATAGACGCCGGCATGGAACGGGGCCGGCAGCGGCGTCGAGGGCTCCTGCTGCTGGCGCAGCACGAACACGCTGGCGCCGGCTGCCCCGCCCGCGGCGAGGAGCGGCGCCGCCCGCTGCTCGCGGTAGCGCGCCAGCGCCGCCTCCCCGTCGGCGGTGAACAGCTCCACCAGCAGGTGCGGGCCGGCCCCCGCCTCATCCGTCGTCCGGTCCGCGCCGCCGGCCGGCAGGCGCTTGCCGGCGTACTCCAGCATCTGCCGCGTGAAGTCCTGCGGGTACGAGATCAGCACGTCGGTGATCGACCCGTCCGGCCCGGTCACCGGCTCGAGCTTCGGCATCACGAAGCCGGTGTAGGACGGCAGATCGACCTCCGCCACCCGCCCGACGACCTCGTCGCGCAGCAACGGATCGAAGCGGATGCCGTACGACTCGAACAGCGCGCGCGCGGCGTCGTAGTCGCCCTCCGACTTGATGCGCTGCACCTCGGCCAGCAGGCGGCCGACCCCCTCCCGAAACGCCTGCGCGTCGGTGACCACGTTGTACGTCCTGCCGTCGCGCCGGCGCACCTCGACGGCCTCCGTGTTGTCGATCAGCCAGTGGACCACCATCTGCCGATTGCGCATGTGGTCCTGCTCGAGCTGGTCCCCCTCGCGCACGCGGCGGAGCTGGAGGATCGCGTTGCGGGCGTACGACTCGTACTCGGCGAGCACGATGTCCGCCTGGTCGGCGGCGTCGACGATCCCGATCTCAGCCAGCTTCGGATCCGCGATGAAGTAGAGCGCGACGAGGTCGGCCCGCGCCTCTTCGAGCGCCGAGTACTGCTCGCGGAGGAACGGCTGCGCGTTGCCGCCGAGACGCTCCGCGAGCTGGCCGGAGGCATGCCCGATCACCTCGTGCATGTTCACCGTCAGGTCGCCGGCCAGGCTGCCCCACTGCTCGGCGCGCGCTTGCTCCGCTTCGTCCCAGGTGAACTCGGCGAGGTAGGCCGGCGGCTGCGACAGGTCGTACGCCTCGATGACGTTCGAGAGCGAGATCGACTTGCTGCCGTACTCCTCCCGGACGGTCTGGTCGTTGGGCAGGTTGATGCCGATCGGCGTGATCGGTCCCGAGTCGCCGATCTCGACGACGACCTCGATGGCGTTGGCCGTGATGCCGCGGACCCCTTCCTTGCGGTAGCTCGGATCCCACGGCATGTGGTCCTCGAACCACTGCGCGTGCTCGGCCAGCGCGCGGATTGCCTCCGTCTTCTCGCGGTTGACGTAGTAGACGAGCGCCTCCCACGCGCCCTTGGCGCCGCGCGCGTCCATGTAGACCTCGGTGAAGCCGTTGATCGTGTCCACGGGCGACGCCTGGTCGGCCACCCAGGCGATGTCGTAGGCGCGCCGGTCGGCCGGCTCGCCGGTGCGGTTCCACCGGACGAGCGCCTCGAGGGCGGCGGCCATCGGCTCGGTGGCGAACGGAATGGCAGCCTCGAGGTGCCGCACCACCTCCTCGAGCTCCTCGGCGTAGCGGCCACCGCCGTCGATCCGGTACACCTCCTCCGCGAGCCGGCCGTCGCGCTTGACCAGGCGCGAGTTGAGCGGGTAGCGCTCCTCGAAGTTCTCGAGGTCGGCCATCGAGACGCCGTCGTACAGGTTGTTGGCGCTCGACAGCAGGATGTCGCCGCCGTCGGCCGGCGTCTTGTTGGTCAGGATGGGATCGACGGTCTCGTCGAAGAACAGCGGCTCGAGCCGGGTCAGCAGCGCGTCGAGCGTCTCGCCGTCCGCGGCCGGGAACCGGGCCCCGGCCGTCGCCGCCGCCTCGGCCGCCGCGCGAAACGCCCCCGGGTCCAGGTCGAGGACGAACTTGCGCGCGGTGAGGTTGTTGTACGGTCCCGTGTTGATCCAGAAGAGCTTCGCGTAGCGGTGGATGGCCTCGAGCGCGGCGGGGTCGACCGCCGCGCCGTGGACGAGGATCTCCTCGAGCACCTCCCGCATCTCCAGGTTGTGCTCGTAGCGCTGGTCGTAGAAGATGTCACGGCCCGCGATCGCGGCGTTGTACAGATGCCAGATCAGCACCTTCTCGCGCAGGTCGAGCGCCTCGAAGCCGTCGGCGTAGATCTGCGCGATGGCGGCGTCGCCGATGCGCTCGAGCAGGTGCCGGCGCGCCGGCGGTTCGACGGGGGCGGCGGCCGGCGCCTCCGCGTCGACGGGAGCGGCGGCGGGCGCGATCGGGTCGACGGCGGGGGCAGCCCGCACGTCCGCGTCGACCGGGGCCGCGGCCTGCACCTCCGCCTGCTCCGCCGGATGGAAGTACGTCGTCACCCCGAGGGCCAGAACGCTCAGGGCAACGCCGATTGGGACAACCGTTCGCGGACGCATCATCGGGATCCTCCAGGGTCGACCCGCCACGGTAGAATTGAGGCGTTTCCAAATTATAGCGGCGGGAGGATTGCCCCATGAGTTTCTGCCCCGAACCCGGCGGTCGCCGTTCACCGGCGCGCCCCGCCCCGGCGCTCTTCGCCGGCCTCGTCGCGGCGGCGTGTCTCGCCGCGAGCGGCATGCCGGCATCCGCCCAGCAGCGCGAGCTGACGGTCGCCGACATCTTCGATCCCGCCCGGCGGGTCGACTTCGACGGCAATCCGCCCCGCGGACTCGAGTGGCTCGACGACCGGCACTACCTGCAGCCGGCGGGTCACGGCGGGCCGCCGCTGAAGGTGGAGGCCGAGTCGGGCGCCAGCGAGCCCCTCTTCGACGTGGCGGCTCTCGAGACGGCCATCGCGGGCGTGCCGGGCCTGAGCGCGGCGCAGGCCGGCCGCCTGGCCCGCACCGGCACGCACCTGCTGAACGGCAGCCGGACCGCGCTGGTCTTCGACTTCGACAACGACCTCTACTACCACGAGCTGGGCGGGTCCGGGGTGAGCCGGCTGACGCGCACCCCGGAGGCCGAGGAGGAAGTCTCGTTCAGCCCGGACGGGCGGCTGGTCGCGTTCGTCCGCGAGCACGATCTCCATGTCGTCGGCGTCGACGACGAGCCCCGGGAACGTCCGCTCACGACCGACGGGAGCAACGTGGTGCGCAACGGCGTGCTCGACTGGGTGTACCAGGAGGAGATCTACGGCCGCGGCAACTTCCGCGGCTACTGGTGGAGCCCCGACTCGACGCGCATCGCGTTCCTGCGGCTCGACGGCTCCGAGGTGCCCGAGTTCACGATCGTGGACCACATCGAGTACCACCCCGAGGTCGAGCGGTGGTCCTACCCCAAGGCCGGCGATCCGAACCCCGTGGTGCGCCTCGGCATCGTGGGCGTCGCGGGCGGCGACGCCGCCTGGGTCGATCTGGACGCCTACGCCGGAAGCCAGCCGCTGATCGTCAGCGTCGGCTGGACGCCGGACGGCGGGCGCGTCGTGTACCAGGTCCAGGACCGCGAGCAGACCTGGCTCGACCTCAACGCCGCCGAGCCGGCGTCGGGGCGGCCCGCGAAGCTGCTGCGCGAGACCACGGAAGCGTGGGTCAACGTCAACGGCCCGCCGCTCTGGCTCGCGGACGGCTCGTTCCTCTGGCTGAGCGAGCGCTCGGGCTGGAAGCACCTGTACCACTACCGGGCGGACGGCACGCTGGTGCGCCAGGTCACGAGCGGCGAGTGGGAGGTGCGCCGGGTGCACGGCGCCGACGAGGCGACCGGGTGGATCTACTGGTCGGGCACCGAGCGCAGCCCCATCGGGAGCGACGCGTATCGCGTGCGGCTCGACGGGTCCGGCCTCGCGCGCCTGACCGCGCGGCCCGGCACGCACCGGGTGCAGTTCAACCCCGGCTTCACCCGCTACATCGACACCTGGAGCACGCTCGCCGTGCCGCCCCAGGTGCGGCTGCACACGGCGGACGGCGCCGAGCGGCGCGTCATCGACGCGAACGAAGCCACCGTCCTGGCCGAGTACGACCTGTCGGCGCCGGAGCTGCTGCAGGTTCCCAACCGCGACGGCTTCCTCATGGAAGCCATGATGCTCAAGCCGCCGGACTTCGACCCCGCGCGCCGCTACCCGGTCTACCAGCACGTCTACGGCGGCCCGCACATCCAGCGCGTGCGCGACGGGTGGAGCGGGTCGACGTACCTGTTCTGGCAACTGCTCGCGCAGCAGGGCGTCATCGTGTGGGTGCTCGACAACCGCACGGCCAGCGGCAAGGGCGCGGTGTCGACGTGGCCCGTCTACGAGAACTTCGGGGCCGGCGAGCTGCGCGACATCGAGGACGGGCTCGACTGGCTGGCGGCGCAGCCGTACGTCGACACGGACCGCATCGGGATCGAGGGCTGGAGCTACGGCGGCTTCATGGTGAGCTACGCCCTCACGCACAGCGACCGCTTCGCGATGGGCATCGCCGGCGGGTCGGTGACCGATTGGCGCGACTACGACACCATCTACACCGAGCGCTACATGCGGACGCCGCAGAACAATCCGGAGGGTTATCGGCGCAGCGCCCCGCGCTTCGCGGCCGCCGACCTCAGCGGCGCCCTGCTGCTCGTGCACGGCACGCTGGACGAGAACGTCCACATGCAGAACACGCTGCAGTTCGCCTACGCGCTG
>CAZMWA010000119.1:0-37886 GCA_964569405.1 uncultured Vicinamibacteraceae bacterium
TTTCATTAGACGGGGCTGCGCCCCGAACCCCCGGCGTCCGCTTGCGGGGACCCCTTCGCCCCGCGCCGCTCCCGCCGAGGCGCGCCGTGCGCGCCTTGCGCCGGCTGCGCCGGCGCGTCATTCTGCGGCGCCGAGTCCTGACCGGACGCGATTCGCTCCAGGCGCTGGTTGTTCAGCCGGAAGCGGATGGCGCAGCGGTCCGCCAGCCTGTCGTTGTGGCTGACGATCACCAGGATCGTCTGCTGCCGCTGGTGCAGGGCGAAGAGCAGCGACGCCACCGTGTCGGCCGACTCCTGGTCGAGGTTGCCGGTCGGCTCGTCGCACAGCAGCAGCGGCGGCTGGCGAATCAGCGCCCGCGCGAGCGCCACCCGCTGGCGCTCACCGCCCGACAGCTCGGCCGGCCTGTGGTCGACGCGCTCGCGCAGCCCCACCTGGTCGATCAGATCGAGGGCCCTCGCGGGCGCCTCGGCATCGGGGTCGCCAACGAGGGTGGGCACCAGCACGTTCTCGAGCACCGTGCACTGCGGCAGCAGCAGGTGGTCCTGGAAGACGAACCCGACGCGGGTGTTGCGGAACACCGCGAGCGCCCGCTCGTCGAGCGCGAACGGATCGCGCCCGTCCAGCGCCACGCTGCCGGCCGTCGGCGGCTCGAGCGCGCCCAGCACGTACAGCAGCGTGCTCTTGCCGCTGCCGGACGGGCCCATGATCGACGCCGAGTCGCCCCGCTCCAGCGCGAAGCTGAGGTCGGAGAGAATCGGCAGCACGCCCTGGGCCGTGGGGTACTGCTTGCTCAGGTTCTTGACTTCCAGCAACGGTCACATACCCCGCGGGCCCGGCGAGGAGATCGTTACGACGCCATCTGGAAGGCGCGCGGCCGGAAGAGGAAGTCGACGATGTTGCCTTCGTGCGGCTGCAGCCAGTTGAGCCTGATCGTCGGAATCGGTCCGATGTTCAGCCGATCGACGTTCCGGGCGTCGAGCAGCGCCCGCTGGAACTCGGCGTCGGACGTGATCGCCGTGGCCACCAGCGTCGGCCCGATGGACGCCAGCATCCGCTGCTGGGGGCACTCGACGACGGTGACGAACGGGAACATGTACTCCTTCTTCACCGCCGCCGGCGCCGGCGACTCGCAGTGCACCACCGTGGGCCGCAGGTAGTCGCAGCGCTCGCGCGCCTCGTGCCGGCTGCCGCCGTTGAACCTGGCGGTCACCTCGGTAACGCCCGCCTCCGCCACGGCGTTGTCGATGTCACCCGAGATCGCGGCCGCCTGGCCGGGCACCGTGAACGCGGCCAGCGAGGCGTTGGGATCCTCCGGGGGCAGCGGCGCAATCGGACCGATCCGCTCGGCGATTGCCTCGGCAATCTCCCGGGTGTGCCGCGACGCCCAGATGCCCGAGCAGTTGATGCAGCCCCGCCCGCTGTTGATGAGCACGCTGTCGACCATCAGGTCGAGGTGGCTCTCCCAGTTGTCGACCTCGTCGTCGCCGAGCAGGATCTTGCTGAAGCCGGGCCCGTGCACCTGCACGTTCGGGTTGCCGGCATACTGGTCCACCGTGGCCGTCCCGCCGAAGATGAGGCTGCGCGGCGTGTTGTTGAGGACTGCCGCGCCCACCTCGCCGAGGCCCGGATACAGGGCCACCGCCTCGCGCGGAATGCCCGCCTCGAAGAACGCCTGCGTCATCCGCCACGGGGTCCACGGCTCCTGGGGTCCGGGCTTGAGCACCAGCCCGATCTGCAGCGGCACGATGGGCAGCCACAGGCTGTGGACGCCGGGCGAGTTCGACGGCAGCACCATGCCGAGCACCGGGGTCGTGGCCTGGTAGCTCCGCATGACGCCGCCTTCCTCGCCGTAGCCGCGGGTCAGGATGCCCGGATCGAGCCCGCGCGTCAGCGAGAGCAGGATCTCGTCGATGTGATCGAGCACGTACCGCAGCTTCTCCATGTTCATGCGGCACATGTGCTCCGGAAGCCCGGTGGTGGCGGACTGCTGGCGCACGAAGTCGTCGGGCGACTGGCTCCCCTCGCCCAGCGGCAGCTCCGCGGTCGAGAAGAGCTCGGCCGCCTTCTTGACCATGCCCACGAGCTCGGTGGCCGGCACCTCCCGCAGCACGTCGCGGGCGCGCGACGCCTTGCGCATGTCACGCGCGATGAGTCCGGGATTCGCCTGGCTCACCTCGGCCACCGGCTCGCCGCTGGCGAAGTGGACGACCTTGTCGACCTCGAGGCTCTTGTACGGGTTGCCCCACCGCAGAATAGGAAAATGGATCACGTCGACGCCTTCCTCGTTAGATGCCTTCCTCCACCTGAATCGTGACGCGCGCGCAGAGGCCCTCGTCCGCCTGCGCGCGATGCTCGTCGTCACCGAGCTGCAGGACGAAGCTGTGCTGGCCCGGCTCGAGCATCATGTCGATGGTGGCCGACGCGTCGCCGAAATGCACCCACGTGGGATCGTCCCTGGGAATCACCACGCCCTCAGGCACGCAGTCGGTGTCGAGGCCCAGATGGTGGTGCCCCATGCCGCCCCGCGGCTCCTCCACCACGTCGGGCACCGGCGACAGCTCGTAGTTCTCGATGCCGAACTCGAACGTCACCGGGGTGCTGGCCGAATAGGTCCCGCCCTCTTCCGGCGAGACGAAGAAGACGCGCGGGACCATGCCGGCCGGCTCCGACTCCATCGCGTCCTCCGACTCCATGGCCGGCTCGGGCTCCGGCGCGGGATCGGCCGCGCACGCGGTCAGCGCCACGACGAGCGGCAGCAACCCCAGCCAACCGCGCCCCACGATCGAGGTTCTGAAGTCGCGCATCGCGTTCCCTCTCCTTCAGTAGACGCCAACCGTCGTGCTCGCCGCGATCCCGCTGAACGGGCGCACGCCGCTCACCCCGTCCCACGGATACAGCTCGCAGGGCGGCTCGCGCTCGCCCTCGTCGCGCTCCAGGAAGCGCGGGACGAAGAACTCCTTCGTCAAGGTGGTCAGCATCACGCGGCCGGTGTCCCCGTAGCCGACGACGCGGTCGGCATCATCGGGATCGACGACTTGCAGCACGGCGCGCGGCTGCGGCGCGTAGTACGTGATCTTGTAGCCCTCGTCCGGCCCGCTGGGCGGGCTGGCGGCCAACCCCATCAGCGTGTTGCCGTAGGTCGGCGTCATGTAGACCCCGTCGAGCAGCTCCTCGTTGGCGAACCGGTTCCACTGCGGGGTGAACTCGGTGCCCCCGGCGAAGATGCCGGTGATGCCCGTGTCCTTGATGCTCGAGCCATCCGCCTCGAGCCGGTTCGCGAGGGCCTCGATCAGCTTGGGCGTCGAGAACAGGCACTTGATCTCGTGGCCGGCCGACAGGACGGTGATGGCCTGATCGATGACGTGCGCCTGATACGCCTTCAGGTGGTCCATCCAGCCCTTCTTGATCAGCTTGATCACCCAGCGCGGATCGAGGTCGACGCAGAAGCAGATGCCGCCGCGGTACTGGGCCAGGTGCTCCACCGCCAGGCGCAGCCGGCGCGGGCCGCTGGGCCCCAGCATCAGCCAGTTCGAGCCCTTCGGGAAGCACTCGTCCGGCAGCGTCGCCGAGAACAGCTCGTAGTCGGTGCGGAAGTCGTCGATGGCGACCCGGCTCTTCGGCACGCCGGTCGTGCCGCCGGTTTCGAAGACGTAGATCGGCTTGTCGGCGTACGCACGGGGCACCCAGCGGCGCACCGGGCCGCCGCGGAGCTGCTCGTCCTCGAAGTGGCCGAACTTGACGAGGTCGTCGAATCCGCGCACCTCGGCCCGGGGATCCCACCCGGCGCGGCTGGCCCAGTCGAGCCAGAAGGGGCACCCGGTCGCGGGGTCGAAGTGCCAGTCGACCACCTCGCGCACCCAGGCGTCGAGCGCCTCGCGCTCGGTCCCCGCACGTGATTCGGTACCGGCTGCTTGCATGCTCATCAGCGACGGATCTTACACTAAAGTCAGGTCCGGCCGCCCTGCCCCGGGCGGTCCTGCAGAGGGGGGAACGAACAGATGCCCGGACGTCTGGAGCAGGTATGGCGGAAGCGGTTTCGCCGCGGGCCGATGGACCCCGTCGCCACGGCGGCGCTGCAGCCGGGCCGCGGTCTCGGCGACAGCGCCGACGCGGGCGGCAAGCGTCAGGTCACCATCCTGTCCGCGGAACGCTGGCAGCGCATCTCGGACGAGCTCGGCGTCGCGCTCGACCCCCGGGTGCGGCGGGCGAACCTGCTCGTCTCCGGGGTCGAGCTCGAACGCAGCACGCACCGGGTGCTGCGCATCGGCCCGTGCCGCGTCCGGATCGTGGGCGAGACCCGCGGCTGCGAGCGGATGGACGAGGCCCATCCCGGGCTGCTCGCGGCGCTCGATCCGCCGTGGGCCGGCGGCGCGTTCGGCGAGGTGCTCGACGGCGGGGACATCGCCGTGGGCGACGCTGTTCACTGGGAGGACGGGGAGGAGCGCCCGGGGGCCGACTCCGGCTGAGCCGGCCCGGTCGATCGTCGATCAGAGCAGCGCGTCGGCCTTCGCGGCGAAGACGAAGTCGCTCTCCGTCAGGCCGTCGATCTTGTGCGTCCAGATCGTGACCTTCACCTTCCCCCAGGCGAGGAAGATGTCGGGGTGATGGTCCTGGTCTTCGGCCATCTCGCCGACCCTGACCGTGAAGTCGAGCGCCTGCCGGAAATCGTCGAACCGGTACGTGCGCTCCAGGTGGTGTCCGTCGACCACCTCCCAGTCGCGCCCGAGCCGGGCGTGCAGCACCTCCAGCTCGCCGCCCGCGAGCGGCGGCACGCCGCCCCGGCACGGAACGCACTGCTTCGCGGCCAGATCGCTCATGTGTTCGCTCCCGTGGACCGTCGCCGGGATCAGCATAGCGATTCGCGCGGGAACCCGCCAGCGCGCCGGCCCGCAGCGCCCGCCCGGCGCCGAGCCGTGACCTATACTGGAAAATCGACGCCCGAATCGACCAGGAGAACCGCAATGGCCGAACCGACGCCGCAGACGTATCGGAACCACACCCGCTGGGTGCCCGGATACCACTTCCTGCTCATGCCGATCCTCGTGCTGAATCTCGTCTGGAGCCTCTACCGGCTGGTCGCGGGCTTCTCGTTCGAGACCGTGGTCGGCCTGCTGCTCGCCTTCGGGCTCGCGCTCGGTTTCCTGTTCGCCCGCGTGTTCGCTCTGGCGGCCCAGGACCGCGTCATCCGCCTGGAGGAGCGCATGCGCATGCAGACGCTGCTGCCCGACGACCTCAAGCCGCGCATCAACGAGTTCACGACCAGCCAGCTCATCGCGTTGCGCTTCGCCAGCGACGACGAGCTCCCGGACCTGGCGCGCAAGGTCCTCGACGAGAAGATCGTGGAGCAGAAACCGATCAAGGAGGCCATCAAGGTCTGGCGGCCCGACTATCAGCGGGTCTGACATCAGCGAGTCGGCTCGGGGGCGCCGTAGCCGTCGACGAGGCGGGCCGCCCGCCAGAGCCCGTCGGCGGCCTGCAACACCTTGGCGCGGAGGCGCGGCGCGAGATCCGGGCGGTCGGCCAGGTAGTCGTCGACGAGCGCGGCCGCGCTCGCCGACTGGTGACCGCCCAGCGTGGCGTGGAGCCAGCGCTCCGGAAAGAAGATGTCGCCCGTGCGCTGGATCTCCTCGAGCAGGTCGAGGCTCGGGCGGATGTAGCGCTCCGACTCGCGGGCGCGCAGCGGGTGGTGCAGGAAGCCGAGCGCCGTCAGCACCCACGGCTCGCGCGACCGGTTGGCCGGCTCGCCCAAACTCGCGAAGAAGGCGTCGCGCTCGGCCGGGTCGGCCGCCAGCGCCGGCACGACGAACGCGAACGCGGCGCGCCGGTCGGGATTGTCGATACGGTCGTGCTGCGCGGCGAGGATCTCCGCGCTGCGCGGCACGCCCCGCACCGCCAGCGCCCGGGCCAGCGCCGTCAGGTCGCGCGCCGAGAGCGGCACGCCGGGCACCTCCTCTTCCTCGTTCCAGATGCGTTCGAGCCGGGCCAGCGCGCCCGGCGACGACGCGAGGTCGCGGTAGGCCCGGAAGTACGCCGCCGCGAGGCTCCGGCGGCCGTCCGCGGCGGCGATCCGATCCCACAGCAGCGCCTCGAGGTCCGGCGCCAGCGCCGCACGGCGGTGCGGAGGCAGGTGACGCCAGTACGCGGCGTGCAGGTAGCCGAGGATGCGCGAGACGTTCTGCTCGTCCGGCTCCGCCGGCAGCGCGCGCCGCGCCAGGTCGACCAGCGCCTCGGGATCGACCTCGCCCTCGATGAGCGACTCCCAGAGCGAGATCCAGGCAACGGCCCGGGTCAGGGCGTCGTCGACGTCCGGCAGCGCCGCCAGCAGGTAGTCGCGCGTCCGCGCGTCGAGCACCAGCGCCCCGTAGCCCACGCCGGCGCCGTTGGCCAGCACGTAGTCCGGCAGCGGCCGGCCCGCGGCCTCGGGCACGTCCGCAGCCGCCGCGCGCAGTTGCACCGGCAGGACGTCGCGCCGCTCGGCGCCGTACCCCAGGACGACGTCGAGCCGCTGGTTCCAGAGCCGGCCGCCGGCCGCCGGGTCCGACTGGCGCAGCCGCAGGCCGGCAATCGCGTCCCCGTCCGCCTCCAGCTCCACGTCGATGCGCGGCCGTCCGCTCTCCTCCACCCACACGCGGCTCCAGGCGGCCAGGTCCTCCGGGGTGCGCCGATCGAGCGCCTCGATCAGATCCGCCCAGCTCGCGTTGCCGTACGCGTGGGCGGCCAGGTACTCGCGCAGCCCCGCGCGCAGCGCCGTCTCGCCGATCAGGCGCTCCAGGTGGGTGAAGACGATCGGCGCCTTCTGGTAGATGATCGGCCCGTACAGCGTCCCCGCCTCGTTCAGGTTCTCGAGCGGCTGCCGGATGGCGTTCGCGCCGGCGGTGCGGTCGACCGCGTAGGCCGCCGGGTAGTGCGCCAGCAGAAACCGCAGGGCGTGGTCGACCTCGGGAAAGGACGGGTTGACGATGCGGGCCGCCATGAAGTTGGCGAACGTCTCCTTCATCCACACGTCGTCGAACCATTCCATGGTCACGAGGTCGCCGAACCACATGTGCGCGGTCTCGTGGGCGATGAGGCTGGCGCGGCCCAGTTGCGCGTTCTGCGTCGCGCTCTCGTCGAGCAGCAGCGCGTGCTCGTGGTAGAAGATGGCGCCGGGATGCTCCATGCCGCCGTACTGAAACGCGGGGACGAGCACGAAATCGAACTTCTCGAACGGGTAGGCGATGCCCGTGTAGTCCTCGAGCCAGGCCAGCGCCGTGGCGTGGAGGTCGAAGATGGCGTCGGCGTTGCGCAGCAGCCGGTCGCGGTCCGTCTCGCGGTGGTACATGGCCATCGGCCGCCCGTCGCGCTCGGCGGTCTCCACCTGGAAGTCCCCCGCCGCGAAGGCGAACAGGTAGCTGCTGATGGGGTCGGTCGCGGCGAAGTCGAACCGTGCCCGGCCGTCACCGGCCTCGTGCGCGGCCAGCGACCCGTTGGCCACCGCGCGCCATCCGGACGGCACGTCGAGGCTCAGCCGGAACCTCGCCTTCAGGTCGGGCTGGTCGAAGAGCGGCAGGGCGACGCGCGCGCGGTCGGGCACGAACAGCGTGTAGAGGAAGTCGTCCTGGCGGTTGAGCGACCCGTCCCCGGCGGTGAAATCGATTGCCACCGTCACCGGACCGGCGGCCACGCCGCCGGCGCCGCCAGCCACGATGACGTGCTCGTTGGTCGTCTCGAAGGACACCGGCTCGCCGCCGAGCCGCACCGCCTGCACGCTGCCGGTCGGCTGGGCGAAGTCGAGGATGACGGGGCCCGGCTCGGCCAGCTCGAAGGCAGCCACGACCTGCCCGCCGATCGGCTCCGAGCGGGCGGCCGGAATCACGAAGCGGACGTCGTAGCGGAGATTCGTGATCGTCGCGGCGCGGCGGGCGGCCAGCTCGTACGGAACGCCGGCATCCACGTCGACCACCGCGTCACCCGCGCAGCCGGCCGCCGCGGGCAGGAGCAGAGCGCACGCGGTCGCCGCCGGACCGGACGGGGCCGCAGCGAGCGCCCGCACCATCCGGCGCAAGCGGATCATCGGATACCTCCATCTTCAACATTCGACACTCGACACTTCAGATCCTGGCACGCCGCGCCCGTTTCGGCACGGCGTGCGTCCCGCGCGCCGGTCCGCGCACGGCCCCGCTTACTTCCGGCGTTGACTTGCACGGGTGGTTCGCGTTCAGATCGCTTGCGACGCGCCCCGGCCGCGAGGGACGGCCGGCGCGAACACGCCCGCGAGGCGACAGGAGGTGCGAGATGAATCGGAAGCTGCGCGATCGGCTGCGCGTGGGGTTGTTGCTCGGCGTCTTCGCCGCGGTGTCCGGCGTCTGGCTCGTGCAGGCCCAGCAGACCACCTTCACGGGCACGTCCTTCCGGATCGAGGCGGAGGGCATCCGCGTGTCGTCGCGCGGCTTCGAGGCCGGCGCCCGCACGCACTGGCATACGCACAGCGAGCAGCTCCTGTTCGTCCGCGAGGGCCGACTGCGCTACCAGGTCGAGGGCCAGCCGGTGGGCGAGGTCGGTCCCAACGAGACGGCCCACCTGCCGCGCGGCGTCCGGCACTGGCACGGCGCGGTGCCCGGCGAGCCGTTGACGCACGTGTCGGTGACCTTCCCGAACGAGGCCGGGGAGCACCTGGCCATCCAGTGGATGGAGCCGGTCACCGACGACGTGTACGAGAGCGGCGACGGGCAATAGTCCGGCGGCCGCGACCCGATCAGTCAACCCAGGCCTTCAGGAGTCGGCGCAGGTCTACGGCGCCGACTCCTGATTCCGGACGGCGTACAGGCTGGACGCCGTCCGCAGCAGCAGCGTGCCAGCCGCGATGGCCGGCGTGGCGAGCGCCATCTCGCCGATCTCGTTCCTGCCCAGCAGCTCGTACTCCGGCCCCGCCGCGATGACGTAGGTGTCGCCCTCCTCGCTGAGCGCGAAGATCCTGCCGTTGTACGCCCACGGCGACGAGGTGAACGTCGCGCCGGTCTTGATCCGCACGCGGTCGTAGACGATGCGCCCCGTGGTCGCTTCGTGGGCGGTGAAGAAGCCGCGGTCGTGCAGCGTGTAGTAGATCCCGCGGTACAGCAGCGGCGACGGGTTGTAGGAGCCGATGGTCGGCTCGTACCAGCGGATGTACTCGTTGGCGCGCTGCCTGGCGCCCAGCGTGATGTCCCCCGCGGCCCCCGCCAGGACGGCGTACACCGGCCGGTGATCGTTCCCCACGTAGCCCGAGCTGACGTAGATGAGGCCGTCGCCCGGCAGCGGCGTCGGGATGCTCACGTCCGTCATCCGCCCGGCGAAGTGCCAGAGCAGGTTGCCGGCCGGGTCGTACGAGCGGACCTCGTTCTTCGCCGCCGTGACGATCTCGGTGCGCAGGTCGTTCTCCCAGACGAACGGCGTCGACCACGCGCTCGGCTCGTCGCGGTCCACGCGCCAGTTCTCCTCCCCCGTCGCCGCGTCGAACGAGGCGAGGTACGACGCCTGCTCGTTGTCGTGCATCACGAGCACCTGGTCGCCGAGCAGCGCCGGCGACGCTCCCGGACCCCAGCCCCAGAAGTCGGGCAGTCGCTCGATCTCACGCGACCAGACGAGGTTGCCGTCGAAGTCGTAGGCGAAGAGACCAACGTCGCCGAACAGCGCGTAGACCCGCTCGCCGTCGGTGACCGGCGTGGCCGAGGCGAACGAGTTCTTGGGATGGATGGTCGACGCCACCGGCCCCTCGTGCGCGGTCCGCTGCCAGAGCACGGCGCCGCTGTCGAGATCGAGGCACAGCACGATCCAGCGGTGGTTGCCCGGGGCAATGCCGACGTCGCCGGCCGGCAGGTACAGGCCCGGCTGCGGACCCTCGTACTCCGCCTCGGCCACGACCGACGTGAGGAACACCCGGCCGCCCCAGACGATCGGGCTCGACCACCCCAGCCCCGGAATCGGCGCCTTCCACGCGACGTTCTCGGTGGCGCTCCAGGTCTCCGGCAGCCGCGGGTCGTCGGCCACCACCGCCGTCCCGCCGGGACCCCGGAACTGCGGCCAGTTGTCGGACTCGGCCGCGACAGGCGTGCTCGACCAGAGCAGCAGCGCCAGGAACGCCGCCGCGCACGTCGTCCGTGCCATTCGTTTCCTCACTGATTCCCCCTTAAACCCGCGATGGTCGTCCAGCGCAACAGGCAAGTGCTGGCGGCCGGTCAAAGATCGCTGGTCGTCGTCGCTCTCTCCCCAACATCCGCGATTACATCGAGCTTCTGTCCGATCTCCGGGTCGATCTCGGCTTCCGGCACGTACTCGGTCAACTCGTGGAAGTTCTTCTTGGCCATCAGGTTGTGGTAGTGACTCTGGACGGCTGGGGGCCGGTTCCCGACGTACCTCACGAATGGCCTCGCGAGCACCTGCAGCGCGCGCTCGTGTCCCAATCGCCTGGCGAACGCCAACAGGATCGACAGATCTGTGGCCCCCTCCAGATAGAGTACCCAGCCGGTCTGCTCGGCTTGATAGTACTGGTCGAAGCCGATCTCCCGCAGCGCCTTCAGAACCTGGCTGCCCCGGTCGTCGATGCGGTGCGGCCGGCCGACGAATGCGACGACCACGTCCCGTCCCGCGGCTTCGTTGAGCAGCACCTCGGAGTGGCTGGCGGCGACGATCTGACTACCGCTCTCGGCCGCCACGTCGGTCAACAGCGCGTAGATCTGTCGCTGTCGGAGAATCTCCAGGTGCGCGTCAGGCTCGTCGAGCAGCAGGACAGACCCGGGATTCGCATACATGTAGGCCAGCAGGAGCAGCGTCTGCTGCAAACCTCGCCCGGAGGAAGACAGATCGAGCCGGGCACCCCGTTCGAGGTAGGTCATCACGATCTCGCCGCGCTCCGCCACGTATCTGGGCGGCTCGATCTCCGACCCGAACAGGCTGCGAACGTGCTCGACCAATGCCCGCCAGCGTCCCGCTGCTTCCCTCGGGCGTGCTCCTTCCGGACCGTTTCTCGTTCCAGCGCTTGAGGCCGATGTCCCAGAGCGCCAGCGCCTGCATCGCCGAGGTCTTGCCGGAGTTGTTCGGTCCGATGAAGACCACCGGATTGCCGAGCTCGATCTCGACCTCGCCGAAGCGCTTGAAGTTGCGGGCGATCAGCCTGGTCAGCATGCGCTCGCGCGCTCCCTACCGACGCGCGTTGTTCCAACCGACACAGCCTCGTCAACGAAGACCGGATCTGTCATGGAGCTCGTCACGAGTCGGCTTGCGACCGTCGGGCCAGTCGATCTTGCGCGGCTTCATCGACAGATAGCGTTCCATTGCGACCTCGTATTCGTCCTTGCGACGCCGTGTCTTCTCGACGGTTTCGCGCTCCACTTGCAGACCCCCACCACGTCCTCTCCCGGTTGGGCCGACAGGCTCGATAGACAATAGCCGTGGACGCAACCGATGGACAATCCGCAGATCGCGAAGTGGAACGCACGCTACCGCGGGCACGACCACGCGGCCGAGCCGGAGCCGCTGCCGCTGCTCACCGCCGCAATCGCAGGCGCACCGCCGGGCCGCGCGCTGGACCTGGCATGCGGGACGGGGCGGCACGCGGTCTGGCTCGGGGAGCGGGGCTGGCAGGTCGACGCCGTGGACGGTGCGGCGGCCGGCATCGAGCGGCTGCTCGCGCGCGCCGAGCGGGCGGGCTGCCGCGGGCGGATCCGGCCGCACGTCGCGGATCTCGAGGCGGACCCGCCGGCATTCGTGATTGCGGAGGACGCGTACGACCTGATCGTCGACTGCTTCTTCCTGCATCGGCCGCTGTTCGCGGCGATACGCCGCGGGGTGCGGCCGGGCGGGCTGCTCGTCGCCGCGCTGCACCTGCCGGTGCCCGGGGCCGAGCGGGGACACGGCTACGTGCTGGAATCGGGTGAGCTGGAGAAGCTGGTGACCGGCTGGGGCTGGACCCTGCTCCACAGCGAGGAGCGGGGACCGAGCGAGGGCAACCCGTCGGACCACGGCCTCGGCGTGGCCGAGATCGTGGCCCGACGGCCGCAACTTGCAGCGGAGCCGCGCGAGACCGCGCGCCCTCAGTCGCGATAGGTCCTGACCGGGGGCAGCTCGGCGCCGGTGAGCCCCTTGGGCTCCTCGCCGGCCACGACCGGCATGCGCAGCGTGCCGATGCCGTCGATGCTGGCCTCGACCACCTCGCCCGGCTTGAGGTAGCGGTCCTCCTCGCCGCGGGTCTGCGCCGCGCCGGCAGCCGTGCCGCCCGACGTGCCGTTGTTGATCACGTCGCCCGGGTAGAGCGTGATGATCGACGAGGCGTACTCGATGATCTCCCACAGCGAGTGGATCATGTCGCCAGCGCGCGCCTCCTGCAGCGTCTGACCGCCGACGCTGAGCGTCTGGCGCAGGTTCTCCATCGGATCGCCGTAGAACTCCTTGGGGGCGATCCACGGCCCCTGGGGCGCGAACGTGTCGTGGCCCTTGCCCACGAACCAGTCGGAGGTGAAGGGGGCGCCGCCCGGCGGGCGTCCGCCGCGGTCGGAGACGTCGATCGAGACCAGGTAGCCGAAGACGTAGTCCTGCGCATCGTCCGCCGACACGTACTTCGCCGCGCGGCCGATCACCGCCCCGAGCTCGACCTCCCAGTCCGTGCGGTCGCGGCCGTACGGGATGACGATGGGGTCGCCGTTGCCGACGACGGCGCCGCGGCTCGGCTTCTGGAACAGGTACGGCACGCCGCGCTCCTCGCGCCGGCGGCGCATCTCTGCGGCCCGCTCCTCGGGCGTGGCGCCCTCGAACACGTGGCTGTAGAAATTGACCGCCGCGTTGAGGATCTTGCCCGGGTACATGATCGGCGGGCGCGTCCGCAGCTCGCTCACGTCGTAGACGTAGTCGGCCCGGCCGTCGCCGGTGAGCAGGTCGTTGTTGACCACGTAGTTGACCATCTCGAACAGCCGGTACTTCAGGCCGTAGTCCCAGCGGCCGATCAGCTCCAGCATGTCCTCGGGCATCGGCACGTGCGGGTACTCGGGATGCACCTCGAGCGCGTATCTGGCGATCTCGATGTCGATGACCAGGCTGTCGCGCAGGACGAGCCCGACGTGGGGCACGCCGTGGATGTCGAACGTGCCGACCTTGAACGGTTCGACCGGCTCGACGCCGGGCCCCTGCGCAACGGGCGCAGGCGTGGTGAACAGGGCGATGACTGCCGCCAGAATCAGGATTCGTCGCATGGTTCTCCTCGTGGGTAGCCGAGCGTTGCCGTTGAGCGCCTCCGGTTGTACTCCCGGCCCGGCGGCCTGTCAAGACGGGGCGTCCGGTCGGCGGCCGTCGGAAACCGGCCGCGGAAGGCGCGCCCTCAGGAGCCGGCCTGCTCCAGGCTCTCGGCCCACGTCTCGACCATCCCGCTCGACGCCAGCCACAGGCCCCCGTCGACCACCAGGGTGACGCCCGTGACGAACGACGCCGCGTCCGAGCAGAGGTAGAGCGCCGCGTCGCACACGTCCCGCATCGCCCCCAGCCGGCGCAGCGGCGTCCGCCGGGCGGCGCGGTCCTTCGCGGCGCCGACCAGCAGGCGGCGCACGCCCTCGGTGTCCGCGATCGGGCCGGGCGCGATGCCGTTGACCCGGATGCCGTAGCGGCCCCATTCCACCGCCAGCACGCGGGTCAGCGCGTCGACGCCGGCCTTGGCGGCCGAGACGTGGAGCTGCGCGGCGGTGCCCAGGTAGTGCAGCGTCGCGCTGATGTTGAGCACCGCGCCGCCCTGCTTCCTCAGGTGCGGCAGCGCCGCTTTCGCGGCGTGGAACGATCCCTTCAGATCGATGTCCACCACCGCGCCGAAGCCGTTGGGCGAGAGGTCCTCGGCAAGGCAGAGGAAATTGCCGGCCGCGTTGTTCACCAGGATGTCGAGGCGGCCCGCGAGGGCGGCCGCCCGGCCGACGGCCTCCTCCACGGCGGCCGGGTCGCGCACGTCGGCCGGGATGCCCGCCGCCAGCACGCCGCGCGAGCGGATCTCCTCCGCGGCCGCCTCCAGGGGCTCGGCGCGCCGGCCCAGGATGGCCACGTTGCAGCCGTGGCCGGCCAGGGCCAGGGCGATGCCGCGGCCGATGCCGGTGCCGCCGCCGGTGATCAGCGCGGTCCTGCCCTGCAGCAGATCAGGTTGAAACGCCATGGCCCGATTCCCCCTCCGTATACAATCGCCCTGCCTTGAAGCTGCTTGCCGCGCTCACCAACGCGTTCCCGCTGTGGGTGCTCGCCGCCACCGGGCTCGCGCTGGTCCGCCCCGAGCTGTTCACGTGGTTCAGCGGACCGCTCATCCCGCTCGGCCTCGGCATCATCATGCTGAGCATGGGCATGACGCTCGGCTTCGACGACTTCGGCCGCATCTCCCGCGAGCGCCGCCTCGTGCTGCCCGGCGTCGCGCTCCAATATACGTTGATGCCGGCTCTGGGGTGGGGGCTTGGCGTCCTGTTCGACCTGCCCGCGCCCCTGGCCGCCGGCCTCATCCTCGTCTCGTGCTGCCCCGGCGGCACGGCCTCGAACGTCATCTCGTTCCTCGCGCGCGCCGACGTGGCGCTGTCGGTCACCATGACCGCCGGCTCCACGCTGCTGGCGGTCGTCATGACCCCCGCCCTGACCGCGGCCCTCGCCGGGCAGCGCGTCGACGTCCCGACGGCCGACCTCCTGCTCGACACGGTGCAGGTCGTCATCGTCCCCGTGGTCGTCGGCGCCCTGCTCAAGTGGCGCTTCCCGGCCGCGAGCCGCCGCATCCTGCCCGTGGCGCCGCTCGTGGCCGTCATCGCCATCACGCTGATCGTGGGTTCGGTCCTCGGGGCGGGCCGCCAGCAGGTGATCGATGCCGGCCTGCGCCTGCTGCTCGCCGTCGTCTGCCTCCACGCCGGCGGCTTCGTGCTGGGCTACCTGGCGGGCCGTCTGCTGCTCCGCCGCGAGCTCGCCGCGCGCACCGTGGCCATCGAGGTGGGCATGCAGAACTCCGGTCTCGGCGTCGTGCTGGCGCAGCAGAACTTCGCCAACCCCCTCGTCGCCCTGCCCAGCGCCCTGTCGGCGCTGTTCCACTCGCTGGTCGGCAGCCTGGCCGCGGCGATCTGGCGCGCGACGCCGCCGCCGTCCGGCGCGGGCCGCGGGGCCACGGCTCCACCGGCTCCGCGCGCTTGAGCGCCCAGCCCTGGTCCGCGCAACGCCGCCACGAACTCCGCAATCATGGTGACGCGCCGCGAGTGGTGTTCCTGCAGGCAGAGCGGAACGGTGCCGGGATCGGCACCGACGATACGGCCGGTCACCGCTTGGTCCGCCAATACTGCACCAATCAGGAGCCCCGGCGGCCGAAGCGGGCCTCGTCCTCTGCCGCTTCGATGGCTCGCGGTCGATCGAGGTCGATACGCGGCCGCCGACCGCGGGCACCGACGGTGATCAGACGAAACGGTCGGGCTGGCGCCGTCGGCGTACGCTGCTTGAGCGCGTCGTCGAGCACCTTGGCGATGAAGGCACTCAGGCTGACTCCCTGCGCGGCCGCCGCCCGCCGCACACGGGCTGCGAGCCGATCTTCAAGCGAAATCGTCGTCCTCACCTTGTGGAGGATAGCAAAGGGAAATCCCCGTATGCGCACCATCAACACGCCTGCACCGTAGCGCCAACCACGCATACACCACACCCGTTGACAACGGTTTTGTCGTATACTCACACCCATAAGATCATCCACCGGCCGCTGGGTCAGCGGCGACGACTTTTTCGATCGCGAGCCCGAGCTTCGGATGCTGCGAGACCTAGTCGAGGATCGCAACCACGTCCTGCTGACCGGGCAGCGGCGCATGGGCAAGACTAGCGTCGTCCGCGAGCTCGGTCGCCGGCTCGAGAGGGACGACTGGATCTTCCTCTTCACCGATGTCGAGGGCGCAACCTGCGCGGAGGACGCGATCGCACAGATGGCCCAAGTCGCGCACCCGTTCCTTCCCAGCGCATCCCGGTTCATCATCGGGATGAAGCGCTGGCTCAGCGAGAATGTCGAGGAGGTCACCGCGCTCGATTTCGGCGTGAAGATCCGCGCCGGACTGGACGCCGGCAGCTGGCGGCGGCACGGTGAACAACTTTTTCGCGATTGCGCGACCCAGGGCCGGCCGGCGCTCCTGGTCATCGACGAGCTGCCGATCTTCCTCAAGCGGATGCTCCATCGCGACGGCGACTCACAGCGGGTGGATGAGTTTCTAAGCTGGCTACGGGCGATGGTGCAGGGCCTCGGCGACGATTGCCCAGTGCTCCTCGTGTCTGGAAGCGTCGGGCTCGAGCCGCTAGTGCGGCGGCTCGGCATACCGGATCGCATCAACCACCTCCACACCCTACGCCTCGGTCCGTGGGACCGCGACACCAGCATCGCCTGTTTCGAGCGGCTTGCAGAAGACTGCCCAGTGCCGATTGACGACGGCGTGGCAGCCGCCGTGTACGAGGCGCTCGGCATGGGCATTCCTCACCACGTGCAGTCCTTCTTCGCGCGGTTGCGGCAATTCGCCAGCATGCGCAGACGAGACCGAGTAACCGTGGCGGATGTCGGCCCAGTCTATCGCAACGACCTGCTCGGACCGTCGGGACAGACCGACCTGATGCACTATGAGACGCGGCTGAAGGAGGGACTCGACGAAGCCAGTCATTCCATCGCAATGGAGATCCTCGCCGAGGCGGCCACACAAGGCGTGTTCACGCCGGATGCGCGGCGGATCCTCGAACAACTGTACTCCGTCGTTGTCGACAATACGGTAGGTCGCATCACGGACGCTCTCGACATCCTGGTGCACGACGGTTATCTCGAAGGCGGCGACAATGGTCATCGTTTCCCGTCCCACCTGCTAAAAGACTGGTGGTCGGCGCGCTTCCGCGATCACCACACGCCGCTCGGCGACCGCCACGCCCACGACCGGCCACGGAGCCTAGTGCAATGAACGGAGCAACTGCGGCGAACCGCGTGACCGACCGCTCGATCCGCAAGTTCAATCCGGGAACTTTTCAATCGGACGCGGAGGTGATCGAGCAGTTTGCGGTCCGCGACGGCGAACTCGCTATCCTGCTCGACGTCCTCCAGGGGAACATCCACTCGCCCTCCTGCCAGCACGTCCTCGTGGTCGCGCCTCGCGGTCGGGGAAAAACCATGCTCCTGGCCCGCGTCGCCGCCGAACTGCGCACCGTCGACGCACTGTCCAGCTATCTGTTGCCAGTACGCTTCATGGAAGAGAGCCACGAGATCTTCAATCTCGCTGATTTCTGGCTCGACACCTTGTTCCACCTCGCCAGCGCCAGCGCCGCCCACGACCCAGCGCTCGCGCGGGACCTGCGTGACACGCACGGCGCCTTGTCGGGTCGGTGGAAAGAACAGACGTTTGAAGACCGCGCCCGCGCCGCCGTCCTGACAGCGGCTGACCGCCTTGGACGAAGGCTCGTCCTCATGGTCGAGAATATGCAGGCGCTTTGCCAAAACGTTGACGACGATTTCGGCTGGAAGCTTCGTCAGGTGCTGCAGTCGGAACCACAGATCATCCTCCTCTCGTCCGCCACCAGCCGCTTCAAGGGCCTGGACGATGTAACCCAGCCATTCTTCGAGCTGTTCAGGATAATCCATCTTGAACCTCTCGCTACCGCCGAGTGTCGGCGCCTATGGCACGCTGTCACGGGCGAGCCGGTCGAAGGACGTGAGGTTCGGCCGCTGGAGATCTTAACCGGCGGCAGCCCCCGCCTTCTGGTTATCGTCGCCGGCTTTGCCCAACACCGGTCCCTGCGCCAATTGATGGAAGAGCTGGTCTCTCTGGTCGACGACCACACCGAGTATTTCCGTAATCACCTGGAAGTCCTGAGTAAGGTCGAACGGCGGGTCTATCTCGCGATAATTGACCTTTGGCAGCCGTCCACACCTACCGAAATTGCGGCGCGAGCCCGTACTGACATTCGCGTAGTCTCCACCATGCTGGGACGGCTGGCCAACCGCGGTGCCATCATCGCCGAGGGACGCGGCAAGAGGAAACTGTACTCCGCCGCTGAACGCCTCTACAGCATCTACTACAAATTGCGGCGAGAACGCGACGAGGCCGTCGTTGTTCAGAACTTGATCCACTTTATGGTGTCCTTCTACAGCGAATCCCAACTGTTCGAGCTGTCCGAACGTCTCACCTTGGAGGCCATGGAGTCCGCCGTCATTCGCCAGGGCCTGGACCGTGTCCTCGCCGAGCTTCGTCCTTTCGAAGATAGACTGTCGACTGCAGTCAGCGTGTTCAAGCAGGTTTCCGATCAAGCAACGGCAACCTACTACCGAGAGCTCCAACTTCGAATCGATTCAGCCGCCAAAGACAACGCCTTCGAAACGATCATCGACGTAGCGAACCAAGCTCTCGCCGCTCACGATGGAGATTCACCCCAGCTGCCCGCACCGCTCACCGCACACATCTTGCGCAGGAAGGCCGATGCATATTGCAGGCTGGGCAGTTGGCAAGCCGCGATTGCCAGCTTTGGCGAAGTAGTCGCGCGATTTGGCGACAGCAAGGACCCTGAGCTCCAATGGCGCGTGACCGCGGCATTGGCCGACAAGGGAGATGCCCACGCTGAACTTGGTGACGCGCAGGCAGCCATTGCAACTTACGATGAGGCGATCACACGCTTTGGCGACGTCGACTCTTCAAATCTCCAGTGGCCGCGCGCGTACGCGTCGGTTCGCAAAGGTGAGTTGTACAGCGGGCTCAACGATTGGGAGGCCGCGATCACGGCTTACGACGAAGCGGTCACACGATTTGGCGATAGTGATGATTTGCATGTTCAATCATGGGTGGCCTCCGCGTTGGTCGGCAGTGGAGATGCGTCAGCAGAACGCGGTGACTCGAAAGCGGCAATTGCAGCTTTCGATGAAGTGGTAGCGCGCTTTGGTAATAGCGAGGATTCGCATCTCCAGTGGCGCGCCGCCACAGCACTGGGCCACAAGGGAGATTCGTTGGCGAAACACGGCGACCCAGAAGCCGCAATTGCAGTCTACGACGACGTGATCGCGCGCTTCGGCAAGAGTGGGGACTCACATCTCCGGTGGCAGGCTGCTACCGCACTAGTTTGCAAAGGAGATGCGTACGTGAAACTTGGCGCGCCCAATGTCGCGATTGCGGCCTACGACGAGGTAGTCAGCCGCTTTGAGGTCAGCGATGATTCGAACCTCCAATGGCAGGTTGGAACGGCGCTGCTTGCGAAGGGACGAACGTTCGCGATGCTTGGCGACCTCAAGACTACGATCGCGGTTTGCGATGAGATCATCACGCGCTTTGGCGAGAGCAATGAACTAGACCTTCAAACACGCGTTGCCGCTGCTCTGGTCAACGGCGGTAGAGCGAGAGAACGGTTGGGTGAGTGGGAGGCCGCGATCGCGACATGCGATCGACTAGTCTCGATGTACGGCGATATCGACGAACCCAGGCTCCAGCGGTGGGTTAATTGGGCACTGGCAGACAGGGGAGCGAGACAAACCGATCTCGGACTCGGAGACGAGGCTCTACATTCTGCTGAAGAGCTCGAACGGAGGCTTCGGGGGCTGTTGCCCAACGATGAAGAAGTGATGATGAAGTGGAGGGCTATGTGTGTGCGGACGCGAGCGCTGCTGGTCCGGCGCGAGCGCCAACAGGCCATGGATGCGTTCAAGGGCGCGTATGGCGTGTTTCTGCCAAGCGATGATGTTATGATGCACGAAATGCTACAGCTTGTACCGGACCTCGTGGCATCTGGTGCCTCAGAACGGGAGCTTGTCGAAATCCTCTCGAGTAGCAGCACGAAGTCGGGCGTGCTGGCCCCCCTAGTGGTGGCCCTGCGTGAGCACGGAGGCGAGGAGGTCCGTGCTCCGGCCGAAGTCCGGAAGGTCGCGGCTGACATCCGGGAGGCAATCAAGGCCAGAGCGGCCGCAGCGGTTGGCCAACAGCCAATAGCGGATTGAAGGCACCTTGCTGGTGGTTTGATCTCTCGCGAACTCTCAACCTGCTGAACCGGTTGAGCGTTATCGGGTCGTATCGCCGCCGGTGGCTTGGCGCGCCGTCTTCGGCTCACGGTCGACTCTCATCATCGCGTCCGCGAGATCCTGACCCGTGACACACCAGTCGCCGTAGAGTGCCCGCGCGTCTGCCATCTCGTCGGAGGGACTGTCGTTGTAGACGTCGTATTGCCCGAAGAGGCTGCCGAGCCGAGCCGCACCGGACCAGACGGACGGCATTGCGAAGAGGAAATCGGATCTCATCGGCTCTCCATGCTCTCCGTGTACAGCAGGATACTACAAGGCTCCGCCTGCTCGCTGCGAATCACCCGGCCGCCTTCGACACCAGCGCTCTCAGGCGCGGCTCGAGGTCCAGCGCGAGCGCCGCCGTACGACCCTGCGCCGACATCTTGCGCCAGGTCTTGGCCAGGATGTCGGCGAGTTTGGCGTCGGCGTGCCGCTCGGCGAAGGCCGGCAGGTAGTAACGCAGGAAGACCAGGCAGGCGACGTCCTCGAGGAGCTGGACCTCCGGGTCGGCCTTGAGGCGCTCCTTGCGCAGCAGCGCGCCGACCCGCGCGACGGTGTCTTCGCCGTAGCCGACGGCGCGGAGAATCTCCGCCGCCGCCTCGGCGTGGAAGCGCGCGAGATCGGTCCGCCAGCGCCGGTAGCCGTCGCGACCCTCCGGGTAGGTGTCGCGGGGCACGGTCCAGCGGCGGATGTGCTGGCAGCGGACGGCCAGGCGGACCGCCTCGGGCGCCTCCGGCGCGAAGCTGTCGAGCGTCGCGGTCATCCGCCGGGCATAGACGAGCTCGCGCGGCTGCTCCGCGCCGTCGACGAGCTCGCGGTTGGGATCGGCCGCGTTGGCCTCATCGAAGCGGGCCAGCGCCTCGCGCAGCCGCGTCGGCTCCGCCGCGCCCTCGTCAGACGTCTCCGGCGACATAGCCTTCCTTCTCGAGGTGCAGCACGATCTGCTGCGCCGCCTCCTCGGCCGTCAGCCGGGTCGTGTCGATGGCGATGTCGGCGTCGTCCGGCTCTTCGTAGGGGTCGGAGATGCCCGTGAACTCCTTGATGATCCCGGCGCGCGCCTTGGCGTACAGGCCCTTGCGGTCGCGCTGCTCGCACACCTCCAGCGGCGTCGCCACGTGCACCAGGATGAAGCCGCCGAGCGGCTGCACCATCGCGCGGACGTCCTTGCGAACGGCGTCGTAGGGAGCGATCGGGGCGCAGATGGCGATGCCGCCGTTCTTCGTGATCTCCGAGGCCACGTAGCCGATGCGCCGGATGTTGATGTCGCGGTGCTCCTTCGAGAAGCCGAGCTCGCTGGACAGGTGCTTGCGGACCAGATCGCCGTCGAGCAGCGTCACGGGCCGCCCGCCCAGCTCGAGGAACTTGACGAGCAGGACGTTGGCGATGGTCGACTTGCCCGACCCGGACAGGCCGGTGAAGAAGATGGTGACGCCCTGGTTGTGCCGCGGCGGGTGGCTCCGCCGCAGCTCCCCGGCCACGTCGGGGAACGTGAACCAGCCCGGGATGTCCTTGCCGCCGGCCAGCCGCTCGCGCAGCTCCGTGCCCGAGAGGTTGAGCGTGCGGGTCCCCTCGGCCACCTCGTCCACCGGCGCGTACGAGTCGCTGGCCTCGACGTACACCATCATCCGGAACGGCACCATGGTGACGCCGAGCTCGGCCTCGTGGCGGCGCAGCAGGTCCTGGGCGTCGTACGGGCCGTAGAACGGCGTGCCGGACGAGTCGCTGCCCGGTCCGGCGTGGTCGCGGCCGACGATCAGGTGCGTGCAGCCGTGGTTCTTGCGGATGATCGCGTGCCACACCGCCTCGCGCGGGCCGCCCATGCGCATCGCCAGCGGCAGCAGCGACAGCAGCGCCGTGCGGGCCGGATAGCGGTGCAGCAGCGCCTGGTAGCAGCGGACGCGGGTGTAGTGGTCGACGTCGCCCGGCTTCGTCATCCCCACCACCGGGTGAATGAGCAGGTTGGCCTCGACCTCCTTCGCGGCGCGCAGCGTCAGCTCCTGGTGCGCCCGGTGCATCGGGTTGCGCGTCTGGAACGCCACGACGCGCGTCCACCCCAGCTTGGCGAACTCGGCCCGCAGCTCCCGCGGCGAGTGCCGCAGCAGCCGGTAGTCGTAGTGCGTGACCGGCTGCACGCCGGTCAGCGTGCCGCCGACGTAGTACGGCTGCGTCCGCTCGAGCAGGTGCGCCACGCCCGGATGCTCCGGGTTCGCGGAGCCGAAGACGGCCTCGGCCTCGGCCTGCCGATCGGGCCGCCAGACGTCCTCGACCTGCAGCGCCGCCAGCATGACGCCCTCCGGATCGCGCAGCGCCAGGCTGGCGCCGGGCGCGAGCGTCGAGGCCAGCGCCTCGGAGACGTCCAGCGTGATCGGCATGGGCCAGAGCGTGCCGTCGGCGAGACGCATCTCCGCGCACACGCGCTCGTGGTCGCCCCGCGTCATGAAGCCGGTGAGCGGCGAGAAGCCCCCGCCCAGCAGCAGCTCCAGGTCGCACAGTTGGCGGGGCGTGAGGTCGTGGGACGGCCAGTCGCGCGATTCGGCCCGCAGCGCGGCGGCGCGGTCCTCGTCCACGATCAGGTTCACGAGCGTTCCGCCATGCGGCGGGATGAGGTGGTCTGCCAAGGCTAGCGTCTCCTGTTGACGGTGAGCGGGACGATGGGAACCCTTCAGGGTATCACGAGGATCGCAGCCCGAGCACGAAGCGGCCGTTGCGCAGCGAGGGCTTGTTGTAGGTGAGCGGACTCGGGTGCGGCGCGCCTTCCGCGGAGTGGCGGTAGACGCAGTCGCCGGCCCCGACGTCCCACTCCATGGTGGGGCCCAGCCGCGGGTAGATGTCCGCCCGGCCCTCGGCGAGCAGGCAGAACTTGAGCGAGCTGCCGACCTTCAGCCGTTCGCTGATCGTGTACCCCGCCAGGAAGTCCTCGAGCTCCGGGGTCGGATGCGAGCGGCTCTCGACGACCCGCAGCGGCTGGCGCGGATCGGCGAGCCGCGAGCGGATGCGCTCGGGCTGCCCGCCCCGGCGCAGCTTCCACGCGCCCTGCCGCCGGGCCGCGTAGTAGACGACGCCGAGCGCCGGCGCGGCCACGGCCCCGAGCACCGGCTCGCCCGCCTCGATCAGCGCTATGTTGACGGTGAACTCGTCGGTCCGCCGCAGGAACTCCTTCGTGCCGTCCAGCGGATCGACCAGCCAGAAGCGCCGCCAGCCGCGCCGCTCCGCGTGCGCCGGCAGCGGGGCTTCCTCCGACAGGTACGGGATGGCGGGATCGAGCGCCGCGAGGCGGGGTCGAATCACGTCCTCGGACGCCATGTCCGCCGCGGTCACGGGCGATCCGTCCTGCTTCCGCCGCACCCACGCGCCGCTGTCCCGATAGAGCCGTAGAACGGTGTCGCCCGCGGCGGACGCGATGGCGGCAACTGCCTCGATCGAGATGGCGGCGGTCATGCAGCCCGCCAGTGTACCCCGCCGGCGGGCCGGCCGGGCGCCGGCGCACGCGCCGGGCGCGCTTGACCGGCGGGATACCATCGTTGGTCGGCGTTGCGGGAACCCACACCTCATGGCCAGATTCAGGTTCGGACCGGGGCTGCTCGTCTCTGCGGCGTTCATCGGCCCCGGCACGATCGTCACCGCGAGCACCGCGGGCGCCGGCTACGGCGCGGCCCTGCTGTGGGCGATCGTCTTCTCGGTGGCGGCCACCATCGTGCTCCAGGACATGGCGGCCCGGGTGGGCATCGCGGGACGCCAGGGCCTGGCGGAATCCATCCGGGCGAGCATCGCCTCGCCGCTGCTCAGAAGCACGCTGATGGGACTCATCGCGGCGACGATCCTGTTGGGGAACGCCGCGTTCCAGGCCGGCAACCTGCTCGGCGCGTCGGTCGGCCTGAACCTGGTCACCGGCCTCCCGCTGGGCGCGATCGTGACGCTGATCGGCACGCTGGCCGGCGGCCTGCTGCTGACCGGGCGCTACCGGACGATCCAGAACGCCCTCATCGCGCTGGTCGGGCTGATGAGCGTCGTCTTCTGCGGCGTCGCCGCCCTGACCGCGCCGAGCCTCGGGGAGCTGGCCCGGGGCGCCCTCGTGCCGAGCGTGCCCCCCGGCGCGCTCATCGTCGTGCTGGCGCTGATCGGCACCACGGTCGTCACCTACAACCTGTTCCTGCACGCGAGCACGGCGCTGGAGCAGTGGCCCGATCAGTCGCGGGTCGCGGAGAACGTCAGGGAAGCGCGTCTCGACACGATCTGCTCGGTCATCCTCGGCGGGCTCGTCACCGCGTCGGTGCTGGTCACGGCCATGCCGCTCCAGGGCCTCGGCGGAGACGTCGACGCGGCGGCGGTCGGCCAGCGGCTCGAGCCGCTGCTCGGCCCGGCCGCCCCGCTCCTGTTCGGGGCGGGGCTGTTCGCCGCCGGGTTGACGTCGTCGATCACCGCCCCGCTGGCCGCCGCCTACGCGGCCTCCGGCGCCTTCGGCTGGACGCCGGACCTCAGGAGCGCCCGCCTGCGGATGCTCGGCGGCTTCGTGCTGATCAGCGGGGTGCTGTTCGGCGTGCTGTTCGGCGGGTCGCCCTACCAGGTGATCATCGTGGCGCAGGCGGGCAACGCGGTGATGCTGCCCATCCTGCTCGTGCTGCTGCTGGTCATCGCGAACCGCGCCGACATCGTGGGCCGGTTCAGGAACACCCGGCTCGTCAACGCGCTGGGCATTCTCGTCGTGCTGGTGATCGCCACGCTCTCGGCGATCCAGTTGGCGCGCCTCACCGGCCTCGCGGAGTAGCCGTCACAGCTACCGCCAGCGCAGCAGGCGCCGCTCGAGCCGTTCGGCGCACGCGAACAGCAGCAGCACGACGGCCATGATCAGGAGGATCAGCGCGATGGTCAGCGCGGCGTTGTAGGTGCTCTGCGCGAACTGCAGCAGGTAGCCCAGCCCGCGGCTGGACGCCACGAACTCGCCGACGACCGCCCCGGTAAAGGCGAACCCCACGGCGACCCGGAAGCTCCCCAGCACCCAGCTCGTGACCGACGGCACGTACACCTCGCGGATCAGGACCCGCCGGCCGCCGCCCAGGGTGCGGACCCGCTCGACCAGCCGCCGGTCCACCTCCCGGAAGCCGTTGTAGACGGCGAAGAAGATGAGCACGGCGACGAGGATCGTGGCGAGCGCCAGCTTGGACGCCAGGCCGATGCCGAGCCAGATGACGAACAGGGGGGCCAGGATGACGCGGGGGATGGCGTTGAGCAGGATCATGACCGGCTCGAGCAGGTCGGCGACGAGCGGCGCGAGCGCGGCGGCGAAGCCGAGCGCGATACCCAGCACGAGACCGACGAGCAGGCCGGCGAACGCGGCGGCGGCCGTCGCGCCCAGGTGCGGCCAGAGGTCGCCGCCGGCGGCCAGGTCGAACAGCACGCCGGCGACGGCCGACGGCGGGGGCGCGTAGAACGGATCCAGCAGGCCCGCGCGCGACGCCGCCTCCCACACCGCGAGCAGCGACAGCAACGCGGCGGCGCGGCGGACGGGCGGCGAACGGCGCCAGTCCTTCATGGCGTCACCGGCTGCGGCGACGCTTCCGCGGCCAGCTCCTCCCAGAGACGCCGCAGGAGCGGCCCGAAGGCGGGATGCCCGCGCGCCTCGAGCACCCGCCGCGGGCGCGGGATCCCGACGCGGTGGCTGGCGCGGATGGCGGCCCGCGGCCCGTGGCCCAGCACGTGCACGACGTCGGACGCGCTGATTGCCTCCTCCAGGTCGTGCGTCACCAGGAGCACGGTGAGCCGCTCGCGCTCGACCCACTCCAGCAGCTCCTGCGTGATGCGCGTCCGCACTATCGCGTCGAGCGCGGCGAACGGCTCGTCCATCAGCAGCAGCCGCGGGCGCAGCGCCAGCACCTGCGCGATGGCCACCCGCTTGCGCTGGCCGCCGGAGAGCTGACCGGGATAGCGGTCGCCGTAGCCGGCCAGCCCCATCATCTGCAGCCAGCCATCGGCCTGCTCGTCCGCCCTGGCCGGCGCGACGTCCCGGATGCGCAGCCCGAGCGCGACGTTCTGGCGCGCCGTGCGCCACGGCAGCAGCGCGTCGTCCTGGAACAGGAAACCGACGTCGCGCATCCCGACGTCGAGCTCCACCGCGCCGCGCAACGGCTCGAGCAGGCCGGCCACCACCCGCAGGATGCTGGTCTTGCCGGAGCCGGAAGGACCGCCAAGGGTGGCGAACTCCCCCGCCGCCACCTCGAGATCGATGCCCTCGAGCACCGGCTCCCCGCCGTAGCCGACCGCCAGCCCGCTGATCCGCAGCACCGTGGTCCGCCTGTCTCTGCTAGCCCGCGACGGCGCCGGCGTCCAGCAGCTCCTCCAGGTCCACCTGCCCCGGCTGCAGCAGGCCGGCGACCTGCTGGGCGCGCAGCACCCGTCGGGCCGCCTCCGCGTCAACGTCGACGCGCTCGGGGTACAGCGACTGCCGGTAGCGCTCGACGACCGTCTCGAGGCGGTCGACATCCCCGCCGGCCACGAGCGCGGCGGGCAGCGCCGCCACGATCTCGGCCGGCGGCAGCCTCCGGGTATCGGCCAGGCCCGCGGCCAGCGCGGCCGCCAGCTTGCGTATCTCCGGCAGGCGCGCATCGCGCTCGGCCGACCGCACCGAGACGCCCATGAAGGCGTACGGCCCCCCGAGATGGCGCCGCGCCTCCTCGAGCTCCATGAAGTTAACCAGCTCGCGCCCGCCGGCCTCGACGATCAGCGACAGGGCCGGCTCCTGCAGCATCGCCGCGTCCACCTGGCCGATGCGCAGCGCGTCGAACACGTTGGTGCCGATGGCGGCGAACCGCACGGCGCCGGCGTCGGCGCCCGCCCGATCCAGCAGGAACAGGAGCAGGGCGTGGTCGGCGTTGCCGAGGGCGGAGATCCCGACGGTCCGGCCCGCCAGCGCCGCCACCGAGCGGATGGCGCCGGCCTGCGCCGGGGCCGCCGCGAGCGCGAACAGCGGCAGCCGGCCGGTGGAGGCCACCCGGCGGATCGGCGCCCCGTTGGCGGCCGCCTGCAACGCGACGTCGAACGACGTGCCGGCATAGTCGACGGCGCCGCCCACCAGCGCCTGCATCGCCGCGTTCCCGCCGCGGGTGTAGATGAGCTCGACGGCCAGATCCTGCGCGGCGAAGTGCCCGCGCACCCGCGCGACCTCATAGGGCACGACGCACAGGAGCTGGCCGCAGAAGGCGAGCCGGACGGCGGCCGCGCCGTCCGGCCGCTCGCGGCCGCAGCCGCTGACCGCGATGACCCCGGCCGCGCAGGCGAGACTCTTGAGCGTGGTGCGCCGGTCCCACCCGGCGCCCGGCGCCGGCCAGTGACCATCCGTCGCATCCGGCCCGCCGGTCCGCGGCTTGGAAACCGGCCCCAGCAGACTCGGGTTCGTGGCCTCGCAGCAGCCCATGGCGGGCACCATACCACGCCGCGCCGACCCTGCTACGATCGGCACTCCGATGACTTCCGTCGCCCCGTCGAGCTGGCCGAGCACGGAGAGAGCGCGCGCGGCGACCATCCTCGTCGCGGTGCTCGTCATGCTGGCGATCGATGCGCTCCCGGAGCCCGCGCCGATCGCGCGCGGCGACGAGCTGATCGCGCTGAGCGGCCCCGGCAAGGCGTGCCTCGCGATCCTCGCCTTCGCGATCACCCTGTGGGTCACCGAGGCGGTCCCGTTCGCGGTTACGGCCCTCTTCGTCCTGCTGCTCATCCCGGTGCTGGGGATTGCCGACTATCCGGCGGCCGTCCGCGCCGGCTTCGGCAACACGCTGATCACCTTCTTCATCGGGGTGCTGCTGCTGTCGACGGGCTTCACGCGGTCGGGGCTCGGAACGCGGCTGGTGCTGTACGTGCTGCGCGTCGTCGGGACCCGCACCGACCGCGTGCTGCTCGGCTTTCTGGTGGTCGGCGCGCTGCTGTCGATGTGGATAACCGACATGTCGGTGGCGGCCGTGCTCCTGCCGCTGGGGGTCGGCGTGCTGCGCGACGCGCGGCTCGAGCCGCTCAAGAGCAACTTCGGGCGCGCCCTGATGATCTCGTGCGCCTTCGGCCCCCTGATCGGCGGCATCGGCACGCCCGCCGGCGCCGGCGCCAACCTGGCCGCCGTCGGCTACCTGCGCGAGCTGGCCGGCGTCGAGATCACGTTCCTGCGCTGGATGGCGTACGGCGTGCCGGCCTCGCTGCTCATGATCCCGGTCGGCTGGCGCCTGCTGCTGCGCGCCTTCCCCCCCGAGCTGGACCGCCTGCCGATCCGCGACGCCGAGATCGCCGAGCGGCTGGCGGCGCTCGGACGCCCGACCCGCCTCGAGATCTGGACGCTCGTCGTCTTCGCCGGCACCATCACCGTCTGGCTGACGACGCCGCTGCTGGCCGGATGGACGGGCGGCCTGATCAATCCGCCGCCGCAGGCGGTGGCCCTCGGCGGCGGGCTGCTGCTGTTCCTGCCCGGCCTGCGCGTGCTGGTGTGGAAGCAGGCCCAGCGCGACATGGACTGGGGCGGGGTCATCCTGATCGTGGCCGGCCTGTCGCTCGGCGTGATGGTGTTCGAGACCGGGGCGGCGCGCTGGCTGGCGCAGGTGATGCTGGGTCGGCTGGCGCTCGTCCCCGACGTCCTGCAGCCGTTCGTCATCGTCCTCGTGGTGGCGGCGCTGCACCTGCTGTTCTCGAGCAACACCGTGACCGGCGCCATCATCATGCCCATCCTGATCGCCCTGGCCCAGGACCTGGGCCTCGACGTCTGGGCGGTGGCCGCGCCGGCCGCGTTCACCTCGTCGCTCGCCTTCATCCTCGTGACCGAGAGCCCGACGAACGTGCTGCCGTACTCGGCGGGCTACTTCTCCATCCGGGACATGGCGCGGGTCGGCATCGCGATGACGGTGGGCGCCGCCGTCTGCGTTACGATCGCGATCGTGACCGTGCGGAGCCTCGGCGGCGGCTAGGCGTCTGCGCCGCAGGACGGCGGGAGGACATCATGACCTGGAGCAAGGCCATCCGGTCGGCGGTCGGATACGGCGCGGCGCTGGTCGTCGCGGCAGCCGCCTGCGGCGCCCTGCCGGCGGCGGCGCAGGACGTCCCGCGCTACGAGCTCGATCCGTTATGGCCGAAGCTGCCGTTCGGCGAGCGCTGGCTCACCGGCGGCCTTGGCGGGATGTGTGTCGGCGGCGGGGACCGCGTCCTCATCCTCAACCGGCAGAACGTCGTCCCGGCCGACCTGGACGGCGCCCGCCCGGCCCCGCCGGTGATCGAGCTCGACTCCGAGGGCAACATGGTTCGGAGCTGGGGCGATCCCGAGCTGAGCGGCGACCGGCTGCACGACTGCCACGTCGACGGCGACGGGAACGTCTGGATCGTCGCGGCCGACACCGGCGTGGTGCAGAAGTACTCCGCCGACGGCAGCGATCTGCTGCAGCAGATCGGCGAGAGCGGCCGCTACGACTCGTCGGACGGCACGCGCGAGGGTCGGCCCCTGAACTCCGACCGCGCCCAGTTCTTCCTGCCCGCCAGCCTCGACGTCGATCCGCGGACCGGCGACGTCTACGTGGCCGACGGCGAAACGCCCGCGGGCAACTTCCGCGTTGCGGTGCTCGACCGCGACGGGCGGTTCCTCCGGCAGTGGCCGCTGCACCGGGCCGCCGGCGAGGAGGACATCGTCCCGCTGCCGCACTGCCTGCGGCTGTCGAACGACGGGCTGGTGTACGTCTGCGACCGCCGGGCCGACCGCGTGCAGGTGTTCGACCGGATGGGCAGGTTCGTGCGCAACATCGACGTGCCCTTCCACCCCGTCACCCCCCGCGGCGCCGATCGCACCGGCACCCGGGGCACCGCGGTCGTGCTCGCATTCTCCCCCGACCCCGGGCAGCGCCTGCTGTTCGTCCTCAACCAGAACAGCGTCATGGTCGACGTTCTCGACCGCCGCAGCGGCGAGGTCCTGACGAGCTTCGGCGGCGGCCCGGGGCGCTACCGGGGCCAGTTCACGCTGCCCCACGGCATCGGCGTCGACTCCGCCGGCAGCGTCTACGTGGCCGAGCAGGAGGGCCGGCGCATCCAGAAGTTCATCCGCGTCGACCCGTAGCACGCGCGACCTCGGCGAGCCGCAGGCCGACGGCAGCTCGCCCGCCGCGGACGACGTCCATCTCGTGTGCTGGCGCCGGGGCGACCGCCACCCGGGCCGCGTCGTCCTGATTGACGACGAACGTCACATACCGCGGCGAGCGGAACAATGAGTCGTTCCCCACGGATCCGTTCCAGCCGCTTATGATCGAGGATCCGTGAGGGACAAGGAGGATTGCGATGCGCGACGCAACTCGGCGGGATGCGGTGATGGGATGCGCGGCGCTGCTGGCCTGCCTGGCGCTGGCCGGCAGCGGTCTGCTTCTGGCCCAGTCGTCGACGACCAACCCGTACCGGGCGACCTTCGGCTGGGAGCAGCTCCCCGAGGGGCGCGTGCTGGGCACGGTGAGCGGCGCCTTCCCCGATCCGGACGGCCGGCACCTGTGGATCCTGGACCGCTGCGGCGCGAACCAGTGCGCAGGCTCCGACCTCGACCCGATCCTGAAGTTCGACCTCGAGGGCAACCTCGTCGACAGCTTCGGCGCCGGGCTGTTCGGGTTCCCGCACGGCTTCTTCCTCGACCACGAGGGCTTCCTGTGGGTGACCGAGGGCGGGTCGCACGGCGACTCGCGGGCCACGCCGGGCGAGCAGATCGGCATCGGCCATCAGGTGCTCAAGCTCAACCAGCAGGGCGAGGTGCTGATGCGCCTGGGCGAGGCGGGCGTCTGGGGCGACGACGAGGCGCACTTCAACGGGCCGTCGGGCGTGGTCGTGGCGCCCGACGGCGACATCTGGATCGCGGACGGGCACCGGGGCGGCAACAACCGGATCGTCAAGTTCGCGAAGGACGGCACGTTCCTGCTGGCGATTGGCGGCGGCGTCGGCTCGGAGAGCAAGGAGGCCGCCCGCTTCAGCGATCCGCACGACATCAAGATGGACTCGCGGGGCCGCGTCTACGTCGCCGACCGCGGCAACAGCCGCATCCAGGTCTTCGACGGAGACGGCAACCTCCTGCACATCTGGACGCACTACGGCAAGCCGAGCGGGCTGTTCATCGACCGCAACGACATTCTGTACGCCGGCGACGGCCTCTCCGGCATGGTCCGCACCGGCCCGCCCGACAACTGGCGCAGCAACCTGGGCTGGGAGAAGGGCATCCGCATCGGCAGCCTGAAGACCGATCAGGCCTGGGTGACGCATTTCGTTCCGCATCACGAAGTGGACGTCGGCGCCGGCGTCGAGTTCCTGGGCGTGGACTTCGACGGCAACATCTACGCGGGCGAGGTCAGCCGGCGGCGGCTCGTGCGCTACGTGCTGCACCGGCCGTCGGAACTGCTCGGATTCTGACGGGGACCGCGGCCGATGACCGGCCTGCCGGGAATCCCCTGCGGGGGTCCCGGCGGATGGGTGACGGCGACATGGAGCTGTCGGCGTACGGGCGGCGGCTGCTGCGCGACTCGGGAACGCGGTCGCTGATGGCGGACCTCGGCGCCGTCCAGGAGGCCGGCGGCGACATCATGAACCTCGGCGGCGGGACCCCGAGCCTCATCCCGGCCGCCGAGGCGGTGTTTCGCCGCCACATGCAGCGCCTGCTGCAACCCGGCGGCGCGTTCGGGCGTGCGATAGGCACCTACGGCGGCCCGGACGGCGACCGCGGCTTCGCCCGCGCCCTAGCCGGTCTGCTCCGGCGCGAGCTCGGCTGGGCGGTCGGCCCGCAGAACATCGCCCTGACCAACGGCAGCCAGTCCGCGTTCCTGGCCCTGTTCAACCTCCTCGCCGGTCCGGCCGGCGGCGACCGCCCCGCCCGCCGCATCCTGCTGCCGCTCGCCCCCGAGTACATCGGCTACGCCGACGTCGGCTTCACGCCGGGGCTGTTCACGTCGCGCAGGCCCGCCATCCACGACCTCGGCGACAGGCTCTTCAAGTACGGCGTGGACTTCGAGGGGCTGGACGCCGTCGAGGACATCGGCGCCATCTGCCTGTCGCGCCCCACCAACCCGACCGGCAACGTCGTCACCGACGCCGAGGTCGAGCGCCTGCGCGCCGCCGCACGCGCACGCGGCGTGCCGCTCATCCTCGATACCGCGTACGGGTCGCCGTTCCCCGGCATCGTGTTCGGCGACGCGACGCCGGTCTGGGACGAGCACACGGTCGTCTGCATGAGCCTGTCGAAGCTCGGGCTGCCGGGGCTGCGCACCGGCATCGTCATCGCGGACGAGGCGATCATCGAGGCGCTCGTCGCCGCTACGGCCATCTTCTGCCTGGCGCCGGGCAGCCTCGGCCCGGCCCTCGCCACCGATCTGGTCGCCGGCGGCGAGGTGCTCGCGCTCGCCCGCGACGTCATCCGGCCGCACTACGCGGCCCGCGCAGAGCGCGCCGTCGATCGGCTCCGGGCCGGTCTCGAGGGCTGCGACGCCCGCATCCACAAGCCGGAGGGGGCGTTCTTCCTGTGGCTCTGGATGCCGGGCCTGCCCATCACCAACGCCGCGCTCTACGAGCGGCTCAAGGCGCGCGGCGTCATCGTCGTGTCGGGGCACTACTTCTTCCCGGGGCTCGAGGACGACGACTGGCCGCACAAGCGCGAGTGCGTCCGCATCAGCTACGCCGACGACTGGGGGCGCATCGAGCGCGGCCTCGACATCATCGTCGACGAGGTGCGCAAGGCGTACGACGGCGGTCCGCGCAGCGGCGGGTCGTGACCCCGCCGCGCGCCGCCGGTACGGTCAGGTCATGTCGGCCGGCCCCGGCCGCTCACCGTCCCCGGTCGGGGTCGTAGAACGGCACGTCGCCCCTGATGGTGACGCGGTAGCCGTGGCGGGTCTCCGGGTAGTAGTCCCAGATGGCCAGGTGCTGGGCGCAGCGGTTGTCCCAGAAGGCGACCGAGTGCCGGCGCCACTGGAAGCGGCAGTGGTAGTCGGGCCGCGCGCAGTGCCTGAAGAGGAAGGCCAGCAGCGCGTCGCTCTCGGCGAGCGGCAGCTCCTTGATGCGCGTGGTGAACCCTTCGTTGACGTAGAGCGCCGGCCGGCCCGTGACCGGATGCGTGCGGATGACCGGATGCTCGGCCGACGGGTAGCTGCCGTCCCGCAGGTCCCCGGCGCCGTAGCGGCCGCGGTAGTACTGCTCGCCCTCGTGCACGGCGGTCAGCCCGGCCAGCAGCCGCTGCATGCGGTCCGAGAGCCCCTCGTAGGCGGCGTACATGCTGGCGAACAGCGTGTCGCCGCCCGACGACGGCAACTCGACGATCCGCAGGATGCTGGCCATCGGCGGCTCGACGTCGCACGAGACGTCCGAGTGCCAGAGGCTCCCGGCGACGAACTCGACCTTGTCGTCGCCGTGCACGACGAGAATCTCCGGATGCTCCGCGTCCTTCGGCGCGGCCGGGTGAATGTGCAGCTCGCCGAACCGGCGCCCCAGCGCCTTGTGCTGCTCGAACGTCAGGTCCTGGTCGCGAAAGAACAGGACGAGGTGCTTCGCCCAGGCGTCCTTCAACGCCGCCAGCACGGCGTCGTCGAGCGGCCGGGTCAGGTCGACGCCCGACACCTCGGCGCCGATGACCGGGGTGACCGGCCGGATTCGCAACGCCGCGGCTTGCACGGCCGGCTCCGTGAGGTTGGGCATGGCGCTGCCCGATTATAGCGATCCCGTTGCTATACTGCGCCCCGGGAGATGGACTCCGCCAGGCCCCGTCTGACTGAAGCTGCTCGATGAGCGGTCGTCTCACAGCGCTCGGCGCCGGTCTCGCGTGTCTCCTCGCAGCCACCTGCAGCGCACCGCAACCGCCCTCCTCACCGGAACCCGCCCCGCGCGACCGCGCGCAGCACCGGCAACTGCTGGTCGTCCTCGACGGCCTGCGGCCCGACTACGTCACGCCGGCGTTGATGCCGAATCTCCATGCGCTCGCCGGGCGGGGCGTCGTCTTCACGGATCACCACGCCGTCTATCCGACGGTGACGCGCGTCAACGCGGCCTCCATTGCCACCGGCGCCTACCCCGAAACGCACGGCCTGCTGGGCAATGCCGTCTTCTTTCCGCGCGTCGACGCCACGCGCTTCCTGAGCACGGCCGAGCGGTCCAACCTGCTCCGCATCGAGCGCGCGGAGCCGGCGCTGCTCACGGCGCCGACGCTCGGCGAGCGGCTGGCCGGGGCGGGCCTGCGGCTGCTCGTCGCCAGCGCCGGCTCCAGCGGCTCCGCCTATCTGCTCAACCACACGGTTGCCGGCGGGGGCATCATCCACTACGAGTACGCGCTGCCGGCCGCACTCGGCGAGGCGGTGCGCCGGCGACTGGGTCGCGCCCCGCCCGCCGCCCTGCCCAACCGCGCCCGCAACCGCTACATCGTCGACGCGTTTCTCGAGGTCGGTCTCGACCGCGTCGACCCGGCCGTCGCCATCATCTGGCTGAGCGACCCCGATACGACCGCGCACGCCAGGGGCATCGGGCATCCGACCTCCGTCCTGGCGCTGCGCGCGGTGGACGCGGAGCTCGGACGGCTCCAGGACGGACTCCGGGCCGCCGGCCGACTGGAAACGTTCAACATCTGGGTGACGTCCGACCACGGCTTCTCGACGCATACGGGCGGCGTGGATCTCGACGCGCTGCTGGCCCCCTTCGCCGGCGAGCTGCCGGACGGCAGGCCGCGCATCGTCGCCGGCGGCGGGGCCATCTACGTGCGCGACGGCGACCCGGACACCGTGGCGCGCATCGTCGAGGCCCTGCAAGGCGCCGATCGGATCGGGGCGATCTTCACGCGCGACGGCCGCGTGCCGGGCACCCTGGGACTCGCCGACGCGCGGTGGGACCACGAACGCGCCGCCGACATCCTCTACTCGCCGGCCTGGACCGACGCCGAGAACCTCTACGGCTACCGCGGGACGAGCGCGGCGGGGGGCGCGGCCGGACACGGCAGCGCGAGCCCGTACGACATCCGCAACACGCTGATCGCGGCCGGCCCCGACCTTGCGGCCGGCAGCGAGGTGTCGCTGCCGACGTCGAACGTCGATCTCGCCCCCACCTTCCTCTACCTGCTCGGCCTGACGGCGGCGCCGACCATGGCCGGGCGGGCGCTGATCGAAGCGCTGGCCGCCGGTCCCGACCTGCCGGCCGTGCGCGAGCCGGGCGAGATCGCGGCGGCCACGCCCGACGGCCGCTACCGCGCGGTCGCACGCACGTCGACCGTGTTCGGCCGGCGCTACCTGGACGCCGCCGCCGCGGAGCGCCCCTGACGACCGGGCGACCCGCCCGTCCCGGTCCGGCCCGAGGCGCCGGCTTGACGCCGACCGCGGCCCTGGTCCAGAATGATCGGCGATGCGCATCCACGCGCGCTTCGGCGGCGCCTGTTGTTGCTGTTGTATGGAGGCCCCTCCGGGCCCCCGCGCCGCCGGTCGCGTCGTGTTGACGTAAGCAGACACGCAAACAACCACTCAACGCACAAGACTGAAGGCCCGGGAGGCAAACGCTTCCCGGGCCTTTTTTTTGTTGTCCATGGATTACGGACCCAGCCTGATTGGCCTGCTCGTCGGCGTCGTGGTCGGCGCCACGTCGACCGGCGGCGGCGCGCTCCTCACCCCGGCGCTCATCCTCGTCTCGCGTGTTCCGGCATCGATCGCGATCGGCTCCGACGTCCTGATCGCAAGCGGCATGAAGCTGTTCGGCGGCGGGATCTACGCGCTCCGCGGCGAGGTGCACTGGCAAACCGTCGGGCGTCTCGCGCTCGGCTCCATCCCGGGGGCCGTCGCCGGCATCTGGGTGCTCAACCGCCTGCCCGCGCACGTGCTCGACGCGTACCTGAGCCGCGGGCTGGGGATGATCCTGATTGCCGCGGGGGTGGCGGTGCTCGTCCGCTTCACCGCCGGCGCGCGGGCTCATCCGCGCCGCGCGCCGCGGCGGCCGGTCACCGTCGCGCTCGGCTTCGCGACCGGCATGCTCGTGAGCATGACCAGCATCGGGAGCGGCTCGCTGCTGCTGTGCGTCCTCGCGCTCTGCTATCCGCTGAGCGCCACCACGATCGTCGGCACGGACCTGGTGCATGCCCTGCTGCTCTCGTCGATAGCGACCGTCGGCCACGGGCTGGCCGGTCGCGTCGACGTCGCGCTCGCCGGGACGGTGCTGGTGGGAGCCGTACCCGGCGTGCTCATCGGGGCCCGACTGGCAACGGCCGTGCCGGAGCGCGCGCTGCGCGCCGGTCTCGCCGCCGTGCTGATCGCCATCGGCTTGCAGCTCGCACTCTTCAGCGCTTCGCCGGCCCGCGCCGAACCGGCGGCGCCCGGCCCGGAAATTGCCTGCGGCTCCGATTGCCGCCCAACCAGTCCTCCCGGGCGTCTGCGCCATTCCACGGCGCCGACGCCCGGCGCACAGGAGGGACACGCCCCGTGGCACAGAGCACCCTGATTCCCCCGGCCGACGCCGGCATCGACAGCGATTACCTCAACCGGCAGGCGGCGGTGCTCGAGCGGCAGACGCCGCTCGACGTGCTGTGCTGGGCGGCCGACCAGTTCGCGCCCCGGCTGACGTTCGCGACCGGGTTCGGTCCGGAGGGATGCGTGCTGATCGACCTCATCGGCCGTCACCGCTTGCCGATCGACGTCTTCACGCTCGACACGGGGCTGCTCTTCCCGGAGACCCGCGCGCTGTGGCAGCGTCTGGAGCAGCGCTACCGGATCACGATTCGGGGCGTGACGCCGGCGCTGACGGTTGCCGGCCAGGCCGCGGCGCACGGCGAGCGCCTGTGGGAACGCGATGCCGGCCGGTGCTGCGAGATGCGCAAGGTCGTGCCGCTGCGGGCGGAGCTCGAGCGCGTCGATGCGTGGATCACCGCCATCCGGCGCGACCAGACGCCGCAACGCGCATCCGCGCTCGTCACCGAGTGGGACGCGAAGTTCGACATCGCCAAGATCAACCCGCTGGTGCGGTGGACCAAGCGGGACGTGTGGGCGCACCTGCTCGCGCACGACGTGCCGTACAACCCGCTTCACGATCAGGGCTATCCGAGCATCGGCTGCCAGCCGTGCACCGGTCCGGTCGAGGCCGGGGAGGACGAACGGGCCGGGCGCTGGCGCGGCAGCGCGAAGACCGAGTGCGGGCTGCACGGCCCGGCAATCCCGGCGACGCCGCCGCGCCAGGCGGCACAGGAAGGGTAAGAGGGCGTAAGATGCTGTTTCCGGTCTTCCTCAAGCTGACGGGCCGCACCGTGCTGGTCGTCGGCGGGGGGCAGGTCGCCGCGGCGAAGCTCGGCGCCCTGCTGGCGGCCGGCGCCAGCGTGCGGGTCGTCGCCCCCCACGTGGCCGACGGCATCGAGCAGCCCGGGGTGGCGGTCGAGCGGCGGCCATTCGAGCCGCGCGATCTGGACGACGTGTGGCTCGTCGTCGCGGCGGCGACGCCGGAGGTGAACCGGCAGGTCGCCGCGGCAGCCGAGACGCGCCGCGTCTTCGTGAACGCCGTGGACGATCCGGCCAGCGCCAGCGCGTACCTCGGCGGCGTCGTGCGGCGGGCCGGCGTCACCTTCGCCGTCTCGACCGACGGGCGGGCCCCGGCGCTGGCGGGCCTCCTGCGCGAGGGACTGGAGGCGCTGCTGCCGGAAGCGGAGCTCGAGCAGTGGCTGGCGACGGCTGAACGCGAGCGCCGCGCGTGGCGCGCGCAGGGGATCCCGCTGGAGGAACGCCGGCCGCGCCTGCTGGACGCCCTGGTCCGCCGCCACGGCGGCGCCGACGGCTGACGCGGAAAACCCGCGCAGCACCGAGAGCGGCAAGGCGCACAAGGCGCGCCTCGGTGGAAGCGGCGCGGGGCGATGGGGTCCCGGCAAGCGAACGCCAGGGGTTCAGGGCAACGCCCCGCCTGATGGAGCGCCGGCGCAGCC